>CALBXV010000282.1 GCA_937890045.1 uncultured archaeon | reverse complement strand
TACCAACGGCTGTTACTGTATGTGGTGATACCGGAGAATTATCCGTTATCGTAGTCGAAGCATCGCTCCCATCACAATGTAATAACAATTTAGTTTCACTACCCACACCAGATACGCGTTTCAGCGTAGCTACATTATCAGCGTCAGTAAGTGTGTTCTGTACTTTTTCCGTATAATCATAAAGAAATGTACCATTGGGATCAAAAATAACAAACTTTGACAACCTAGATTCATCACCGCCCCATACCATAGTCTCTACACCATTACAATATAACATCCTACCCAACTGTGCATTTTCAAATCTACCCTTACCCGACCCCGAAGCATCGGTATGTAATGCTGTACCGCTAAAATCACCAGTATTCGGTATAGCAGTATCATTCTTGAACACTTTAGATTGTGTAAGTCCACTATTGAAAGCATGTACAAGCACATGACTTTCAGCAGGTTGTGACTTTGAAAAGTGATGTATATTTCTAACTTTAGGATGACTAGATAATGCCGTAGAATTAATCTTGGTCATCCCCCTAACACCGCGTATACCGTTATCGGTATAACGAATATTCTTTAAGCTTTTAAAATTATCTTGCCTCGTTTCACCGCTATCAGATACTGTAAGGATACGAGTAGGATCAACAGATGTAACTAGTTTACCATCCAGTCCAAACTGAAATGGTTCCAACTCTTTATCTATACTTCCTCTTTTTCTTCTTGGTATAGCCATAAGAGAATTAGTTCCTAACCTTCATATTAACCCGTATTCTATTTCGATTAAGTGCCCTGTCCATATCAACCTTGCCTCTACGCAATATATTATCGGCAGACAAATATAATTTATCACCAAAACTAGGTTCCCTATCCCTGTACTTCAATAACCATACCGCATATTTAATTGTTGCTAAACTTAAATGCGGTGGATACCTAAATGTTCTAAACGCTGACCACACAGGAGCCGGCTTACTTGCATAATAAAACGTTATCGTATGACCTGCCGTACTTGGGGGAGGGTCTAGAACTAGTCTAAACCTTCCCTGTGGTTGTATCACGTAAGCATCAGAACTATCCCAATCCTTATCAACACTTGCACTAGGATCGTTGGGAAAGAGTGCAGTTACAAGTACGGTAGATGAAGTCTTAGAAACAACGACACCACTAGAACTATCTGTGGTATTGTGTACGATATCACCTGCGCTTACATCACTAAAATCGGCTGCACTATCCGTTAATGTGGCTTCGCCGCTACTAGCACCCAATGAACCAGAACCTGTTGCCGTACCAGCCTCCTGACTATCTAGTGTCGGGTCGTCAGTAATACTAAACCTAGTAGGTATAAGAACAGAAGTAGTATCGTCACTAATAATGATATCTTCGTACGGAACCCACTTGATAAAAGTATTATTCGTACCATCGTTATATTTAATAAAGAAGTGTCCGCTTCTATCTTTTAAATACATCTTCAGGTAATCAGCATTTAGTGTATAGCCGGTCTGGTCTGCTACCGTAGTAATTGACTGTGTGGTTGTTAGCGCACTAGTCAACCTTGCAACTTCCAGCGCACCTTCGTTCAGAAAATCATATACTGTTTTTTCATCCAGAAAGTCGCCACCAGTTTCTTCATCGAGGAGTAATTGCACTCGATATTTCATCTCTTGTCCGTCCATTTTGCCTCTCTTCTTTTATCCAACCAACTCTTTTTTCTTTTCTAATTTATTATAATCAAAACCTTCCGGAACAGTGATCATATTGCGCTTAGACTTGCCAGTGTCATTTCTTAACATTTCTGAATTGGGATTAGCAGGGGTGTCTTCAAGTAATGTAGACATCATTTTCCATGCATTCTCCGCAACACTGCGACTTACCTTGCCATTTGCAGAAACCGAAATACCCATACGCCTAGCTTCTTCTGTGTCCATATTAATACATGGCTCAGACATTCTAAATGCTTCGTCATGAGGATCAGCCAGTCCCTTTTCCATTTCCAACTTTGTAAACTTACTTCTTGTTATTTCATCAGCAAGCTTGTCTCTCTTCTTTTTTAATTCATCTCTTTGTAAACCGGTTAGTTTCGGCTTAGAATTCTTAATCTGTTCTAGCCGTTCCGATCTTCGTTTATGATCAGCTTCAGCATAAGGAATCTCTTCTATCGGAACCTCTTTCTTTTTTAACATACTACTAATTCTATTTACTTCGCTCTCTAATGTTTCGGTTTGCCTTGGTAATGCCCATGCAGGTACAGAACTTCCCTTATCAAAGTCAGCAAAATATTTATAACCATCATCTACGACTTTACCGGCCGGTGCTACCCTTGCATTGGCTTCTTCTACAATAGCCTTATACTTCTTAAGCTCTGCCAGTTCAGACTCGTCCACCAATATACCCGGTTTCTCTGTACTGTCCTTAACTATCTTTTCCTCAACTTCTTTCTTTACTGCCTGTTTCTTCTTTGTTTTCTTTATAACCATCCAGCTTCTCCTCTAAATAGTAATGAATGATGGTGGGACAAGGTTACCCCTGCCCCAGCCCAATCATTAGAATTAAAAACTTCTTACTTATTAATCATCAGCAGATGCAGTACCTATAATACCACCAGTAGCAGCTCCACTAATATCCTCATTGTAATAATTCTCAAATAACAAACATGTATCAGCAACTACAGATGCAGCCTTAGTAGAAAGGTCACATACAATATAATTATTGGCTATAGTTCCAGTAGTTGCTGTAAGCAACTCTATTCCAGGTTGTGCATTCAAATTACCACCAATGCCATTCTCGAGAATATTCCCTTGAATCAATACATTTGTTGATAGTGTCGTATCACCTACAATATTAGCAGTAGAATAATCTCCGCGTATAATATTGCCCCTAATAGTTGTCATTGCCGTATCAGCATCCATATGAATACCTGCAACAGCTGCGCCTATTCCATTGTCAATTATACAGTTCTCAATAACAGTACCTGTGTTGTTATTGGCAATATGTATTGTTGCATTAAACTCGTCAGTACCTGTAGCATCAACACCAAATTGACAATTACGGATTGTAGCATAATCAACACCATCTTCAATAGAAATACCAATTAGTACAGTAGTAACACTAGCATTACATACGATGTTTTCAACCAGTACATTATCTGCACCGATTACTATTTCACCGGCTGCATTATCATAAGTAAAAGTCGGTCTATCTGTTCCGTTACCAATACCTATAACACTAACACTAGCCACGTCTATATCAATAGCATCAGCCGCCGATAAAGTTTCTGCATGTCCCGGTAGTACATATATCACATCACCGTTATTTGCAGTACACTGCCCAACTGCGAAATCTACAGTGGCAAATGGCTGGTTTCTCTGGCCGGCATTTCCTGCGTCTGCAGCCAGATCATGGCCACTATCAACAAAAAATACATTACCAGTAACTATACCACTGCCCGAACTGCCAAACAGAGGAACTCCAAAACTTGTAACTCCGTTTGGGAAATTAGTAAAACCCATATTACTCTCCTTAAGAATCAGGAACATCGCTGCCCCGTGGAATCAAACCACGGCTTACCCGTTAACGCAAAGAGACACATGCTCCCCAAAAGGGGAGCATATATCCATTAATATGCTTATGTAACGTTATTGTGGAAATAACTTCTCCAGTCAATAAAGCCACCAGCATGTCTTTCATATACAGAATTTTGAAGCGAAAACGTGTCGAAATCAATTGTGTTATTTGTTTCCGCATCGGCACGCTGTATCCACTTGAAGTTTTTCTTCATAGTAGTTGTATCCAGCATACCCCAACTAGTAGTACTTGTGTCGCTAAGACGCAACCAGTTTATAATACCATATAAACCTTTTTGCATATTCACGTTGTTATTCGCACTATCAACTTCGAGAACCGTCTTATTGATTTCTGATGCCTTAAAGAACAGGTCATCAGGAACTAACAGGCAATAACTATCGCCCATGTCAATTCTTTCACCATTAGCCGCTCTAAACTTCCTCATCAAAATTCTTGTAGCTGCAACAGAAACAGCATTCAACGCAGATGTTCCAAGATTATCAAATCCACTAGAAGTGGAAACTCCGGGAACCTTAGTTGTATGGCTGTTACTAGCAAGAGCCAAACCCTCTTCCTGACTAGGCATAAAATCAAATGCTGCAGATGTTGCGTTAGCAAAAATCTTAACAGCATTTTTATCCCTAACCCTGTAAGCGGAGTTTTTCAATTGCGCAGCTAAATCCATCAAGATGTCGTACTGTAAATCATCAAACAATTTTCTGCTCGCCATTGTTTTACCAGCGTACTCAGCAGGTTCAATTTTAGTTGAATATCCCGGTGTAATACCAAGGGTTGTCAACCTACCGTTGAACTGCGGTATGTCAGTAAGAGCTGATACAGATGTCCACTCTTCCCATGCTCTGGTAGAGTCGGTAATAATATCAAATATCTGCTCCTTTTTACTATGAAGATCATTATACTTCTTTGAATCCTCATCAACCTGACGTAAGTCCTCTTGTAACATTTTTACAAATGCTGGCGAGGTCAAAGGATTAGCCATTGTTAATCTCTCCTTCTAATCTAAACTATTAATTCAATACTAAAATACTATACTATTACGCTGCTATCGGTGTTCCGAAATGCTTTGGTATAAATCTGAAAACTGCGAACTCTTTACTAGCTTCTCTAGCATCGAGATGTTCGCATATAACGCCCCAACCATTAGTAGCGGACGCATCATCGTTTTCAATATAAATACTTTCACTGCCGGTCTGCATAGTACAATATCCAGTAGCGAGACCAATTCTAGCAAATGTATCGCCAATAGCAATATCTTCAGGCCATGAATGATCAAAGGTTAATGTAGTAGTACTTGTATCATCAGATACTCTGTACAATCCCGCATTAGCACCGGTACGACAATAAGACGTACAGTTATTAGCTATACCTGTCATATCACCTGCATTTGCAGTAAACCCTAATCCAGTAGTTGATCCAGTTGTAACTGTCTGCACAGTAAGTGCTGCCCCAAATGAACCACTATATATAGGTGCTTTAATTCTAGTACCGGAATCAATCATAGCAACCTCAACCATAGGTTGGGGATCGCCCTTACTCCACATACCTCCTGCACCAAAATAAGATCTGGCTTTTTGTGTTGCCTGTGTATCAGAATTATCTGTAAGACCAGAAATTGATACTGTACTATAAGTAGTATCATTAGTCTGCGTAATATCATTCACACCAACTATAATACCAGCCAATACAGCTTCACCAGTAGTATCAAGAGCACCACTAGCCTGACCAGCAGGGGCAACACCGCCATCATGTCCCCATTTAACTAATTGACCAACATAAACCGTATCTGCACTTCCGGAAATCGGAAACCATGAACACTGTTCGTCTTTTAAATCTACAACTTCCATAATTCTTCCTCCAAAAATCCCTTGTTGCTGGTATTCTTCGTTCTAATCAGGGAGTTAAAAAAATTAAAAATCTCCACGCCAGTTCATACTGCCGCAGAATGAGCACCCACTATCAGCAGATGCTGTGTAATAATGAAGAACAGTAATTGGATTTCCGTCAGAATCAGACCTTATTACTGGAGTTTTTTGCTTGATAGTTATACCGCCCAGCATTAAATTCGCGGATGGTGAACCCCCTTCACGATATTCACTACCACTACTACTTGTTGACTTGGTAGCTCCTCGTATTCCGGGTTCAGCTCCGAGTGCTGATGCGGCATATTTAGCATGCGTAACTCCATTAGGAGTGGATTCATCGCCCAATGCACTTCGTTGATCACTATTCGGGAAGCCGCACCACCAGCAGTTATACCAAGTACCATTACCCTGATCAGTCTCATCGCATACAGGAATCGTACGACTGTCATGTGGTATTCTTGGTTTCCGTGCGTTTGGTTGTCGCCTTCTTAATCTACCCATTATAATTTCGCTGTTCCAGACATTGGCGATTTATTAGCCATTGCCTTCTTTACAAATTCTAAATCTTTTCCTCTGCGCTTCATATATGTCTGCACGTGCTCATCTTGCAGTGCAGCACTTATCTCGGCATCAGAACCCTCTTTGTATTCTATCGTACTAGAACCACCTACTTTACCAGAGGGTGAAGTTCCCTTGAATGCCGTTGTGGCTCTAGGCGATTTATACATATTTCTATAATAATTCCTTTCAGCCTTTTCATAGTTTCTTTCAGCATCCGATGTCCCATTAGTTGAATATCCGGGAAGCCCTTCTAGTTCATTTAAAATGGCTTCATAAATAGCAGCATCTTCGTTTACTCCAAGTCTTTGAATTGTTCTAGCATAATCATCTACGTATTTATTTTTTGCCCTATTATCAGCAATAGATGTTTCTTCCCTGTCCTTTTTAGCCTCTTCTCTTGCAATCTTTCTAAGCCGCTTTACATCATCGTCTTCATAAGTAGGATCATCAAGATCATTATAATAATTATCAGATTCTCCTGTAGTTGCAGGAGAACTGGAAAGTTCAGAAATCTTATCAAGTAACTCATTATATCTATCATCTTGCTCTCCCCTATAAGACTTAAACTCTCTACCTAATTTGCTATTACCATCTCTAAGACTTTTATTCTCCGCTTCCAGTCTAGCCAGCATATCTTCACCAGACTCCGTTGCTGGTTCGTCAACGACACCATCACTATCGTTAAGTCCATCAAGTTCATCAACCATCTTTTTCTCCTTTAAAAATTATTATCCCAACTTCTTTTTATTCTTTGCATCACGTACTTTCTCTAGCGTGCTTACATTTTTACTATGCTTCCCTATTAAACCATTCCACCTTTTAGCTATATGTTTGCATGCCGAGAATATTGCCCTGTCCTGTTCATTGGATTTTTCCTCGTATATTAATTTAAACTTTTCATCCAATAATAACATAAGATCTTTAAATAATACCTGTCCTGTCTTGGTATTGAGTGCTTCCATAAATTCAGCAGTTTCACTAAGATTTCTAATAGTAGTTTCTTCAACTACATCTATTATTGGCTTTTTGCCATAAACACCTGAGTTATATTGCATTAGCCGCCTCTCTCACTTGTACCTCTTCTGGTGATTGCTCCATTCCAGATTGATTACTTGGGACTGCTCCTGCAGCTCCCTGTGGTTGCATATTACCACCCCCACCAGCCATAGGAGGAGCCTTTGTATTTGCAAAGAACTTATTGCCAAAAGCCTCAAACTCTTTGCCCATTAGTGATGCTAACTCTCCTAATATATAATCAATGGCATCACGTCTTTCCGGATCACTAGCTATAAAACTTAATACTTGTATCCAATTCTGTATTTTGGTTTGTTTAGAAGAATCATCATCTATTGAAGCGGATATCGGTTTATATGTAAAGTCGAGCGTAGGATCAAAACTTATCATCCCTTCCTCTCCCAACATTTTTTCTGCTGTCTCATCTCTCATATGCCTTGCCGACATTTGTGTTATAAACCAGAAAATATCTGTAAGACCCGTATTCTCCATAGTAAGCGTTCTGTATGCAGATCGCGTATCACTACGCCTTACTTGGTTAACAGTAGCTGTAGCCGTTGTTGTTGGAGCCGCTAATTTACTCTGTGTTTCAGCTGACACACCAGATGCCTGTTGCATCATATTCTGATATAAATTAACCTGATTTAAGGCCCCCACTACGTTACTGTCTATCTGCACCTCGTCAAGCTTATCCCCGGTTTCAGTCTGCCAGAATGCTCCGGGTTGCCATACCAGTGTTTCATTATCACTGATATCATGTTGATTACCTTGCATAATTGGTATTGTAGCCAACTTAGTTCTGTCATTCTCCATATTAATAGTATCGTTAATACCAATCTGAAGTTCCCTTAAACACTTGCCATCGCCCATACCATCGTCTTTGGCTGGATGCATATAACACAATCCCCTTGTTACAGGCCTATACGGATTACCCATGGAATCAATGTCACGCGCAGGATGATAACCGATCAATGTTCTAGTGCTACTATTGAACCCATCCATTGCGAATGTAATAACCATCTCATGTAATTCTGCACCTTCCTTTTTCTGTCCATCATTACCTATACCACTTGTAACATTAACAGGATTACCATTGGGATCCCTATCTCCTTCTTCATTACCAACCATAACCCAATGCTTACCAAGTCTTTGTAATACCATTAACGATTTTAGTGGTGTTTTGATAGCATTACTTTTATTATCAAGACCATGATGAGTTGTTTTATCTCCTTTTGTATCTGTCTCTCGAGGTGTATTACCACTATCTGTACGAAGTTTGTCAAGATTAAAATATTCCATAGTATCGGCATTAGCTTCCAATTCATCAACGGTAGTATCAAATCTTAGTATTATCCATTGTTTATCCTGTAAACTATACACATACGATGGATCGGTAAATACATCCCTTGGATCAATAACATCAAAGTTAAAATGATCCTTAAGAACAACATCCACTTCAACATCCTGATCTGTAAATTGTTCTATCGGGCCACCATTAATATCAGTGCCTATTTGCTCACGAACCCTTCGTGTTCCTATCTTTTCCATACGCGTATCCTGTTCCCACCAACACCTAAAATAAGCAACACCACTAATATTTTTCATATTAATAGCACGCATATACTTTTGATAAAACCACAATTGCCTTCTGTTTAATGTCTTGTTTATTAAATCTTTATTTACTTTAGCCGCGTTCTTATGGACTTCCTGTTCACTGCCAATATATACTTCTACAAAATCATGTGTCCTAAAATATAAACCTGCTTCTATAGCTGATTGCGTAAGCATCTGTGATGTGAACTCCGGAAAGTATATATCCGACATCCAATCGTAATTCTTTTCAGTGCGCTCACAATCAAACATATCCAAATAATCTAAATAATCATTATCTGGAATATTGTTATTTGCCCGACCAACCCGATATTCATCATCTATTATTGTATTGGCTAGCTGATTAGCTTGCTCATCGTTTACTGGTTTTGCCATATGTCATTCCTTATCTACTTGTTTGATAGTACTTTTTATGTATATATTTTCTTGGTTTACGTGCCACCTGACTTCTTGGAGCGAATCTAATATCTTTCATTAAAAACTCTAAGGCCGTGCAAAAATGACTCCACCTAACAGTTGGCTTACTCTTTTCTATTCTCCAGCCTTTAAGAGAATCAACCACAAGAGGACAATCATTTAATACCCATAATGTCGGCAATCTCTTAAACAATCCACTTTCTGTTATTTGGTTATTAAACGGTTCCCTGCATAACAAGGCATTGCCTAATCTTCGTCTTACTTCATCCCTTCCCCTTAGGTTATGGTCAGTCTTAGATGCTGTAGACTTAGTATTCGCACTTTCCCACCAACCACCGGTACACTCTTCATTCTTGGCCATCTGCTTAAAATAATAATTCATATCATCTATTACACTTTTAGTAGTATTAGACTGCTTAATACTGGCAAGTGGGTCAATAAGATTCATACCAAACTTACGTGTTTCACCACTTACATCAACAATCATCTTGCACACAGACAATGTATTATACCTTTCTGGATCAGGGTTTAATTCTGCATACACAAAAGCCTCATTGTATGGCGATAATGCCACAAATATAATAGCCAATTTAGTTGTAGGATGCCAATCTACAGACCTGAAAAATACCCAATCATTTGGTATGCCGTCAGGAAATACTTTGGAACCCCTTACTACATGTATCTTTGGTGTAAACTGTTTATATATTTTACCGGTAACAGCAGCAAAGATGCCATACCTACGCATGTCAATTAACTGTTCATCATCAAGTCCTGCATATTTTTTTGTAATAACATCCGTAATTAACGTAGGATTATCATCTGTTGCCATCTGAACAACGGCTATTGATTCTTTGCTATCAGTAAATTCTACTTCTGGATAATTAATATTATGCTTGCGCTTATAATAATCACGCATAGCCTTGCTTCTATAATATACTTTAGCACGTTCAAACACCCTGTCATAGTAATAACTAATGGCATTATCTACTGTTGGTGTATACGAAATACAAGTATCACCATCTTCCACCATAAGACGGGCTGGTTGTTCGTCATAGAATGGTTCTGGTGCTAACTCATCCAGCCACGTAGCTGTACGCTTGAAACCAGCAACTCTCTGTGGTGGTTGTGCATAACTAACATACTCTATTATAATATCATTACCACCATATGGATCTCTTATTACCTGTACCTGTCTTCGCGCAGTAATATCCTTTCTAAGTAAAAATGGTGGCAGCCATCGCGTAAATTCAGGATATTGCGTATTCTTTACCTCGCCAGATCTATCACTCTCGTCACCAGTAGAAGTACTTTTTTCCATAGGCAAACTCTGCGAAGCAAATCTATATATCTTGTTTACCCTTTCGTGCCTAAGTATCTCTGTACCACAATAAGGACATGGCTTGTCTTTATGATTCTCAAAATACACTTTAGGCGAAAAGTAGTGGCCGTCTTCATATCCCTCCATATCTTCTTTGGCTCTTAACCTGTCATTGTAATCTCTGGCTTTCTGACATTCAAAGTATACCATATTCTTCTTTGGTACAGGATGCCAACCAAGAATGCGCAAAACATAACCATAAGCAATAACAGCCGTTCCACCAGCTTGGTTACCTTTACACACAAAGATTATATCATAATCCGCATTAAAGAAAGCTGCTGAATGAGGCGTATGTTTGTAGGCATATAAATTCGCAAAATCATTAGCTTCTTTTTTTTGTTTGTTCGTTAATTCTAATTGCATAGTTTTGGCTTACAGTATAGGTTCTACAAAGAAAGTAATCCTAACCTCGTCATCAGCATGCCAAGCAGTTGACCCGTCTGTATTCTGGAGACTAACATGCAACTCACTGGAATTATCTTCATCTATGTAATACATCGGACTATCACCCAAATCCCTGATACCTCTATATAAACCGCCACCACCTATCTGCTCAAGGTCCCCTTCGGCAAACTCCATCCTACCCTGAAACAAATCTAAATCAGGATCGGTTGCAAGCGAAGCAGCATCACTACCCCAGAAATTAATATAGAACGGAACCAATGCAGCTGTATTTGTGTTGTCTGCAACTATTACGGCCCTATGTATTCTCAGTTTCTGTATTTGTGCTTCACTGTATCCATCAGGAAAACTTAAATCTTCATACTCTTGCGCGCCAGTGGCCAATGCGCCACTAAAATGTGAATCCTTATCACTCTTTATTTGATCTATTGTATAAGGCATTTCTTGTTTAACCCCCACTAATTTTCTCACTAAAAATATAAAACTATTTATTTACTCCTGCCAATCCTACTCATAAACCTTACTTGTTTCTCTATCAATATGCTTACACCTGATACTTGTAATGACATTTTACATTTAAGAGGACAAGCAGACAGGGATAAACGCACCATTCTTTCCCTGATAAGTAATCAGGCACGCTTTATCTAATACTTGCCCTC
>CALBXV010000281.1 GCA_937890045.1 uncultured archaeon | reverse complement strand
TTCCTTTGAGCTATTTGTTTTAGATATTCATAATCATCAACTGAATCCATATGACTCATATAAACTCGTGTAAGATCTACACCTTCATTTTCGAGAATGTCTATTATATGTAATGGTTGTTTATGACTTGCATTATCACCCCATGTATGAACAGTTAATGGCGCGCCGGTTTCTAATTGTGCTCTTGCAGCAGCTTTAACTACTCTCTCCTCCTCACTTCGATTACCATTAGGGCTGATACCAATTTCACCTATAATTCCTGCTTTTATATCCGTGTCTTGAATCCCAATTTTTATATCATTAATAAATCGATTCGCTATCTCATCTATAGACATATCCTTAATTTCTTTAGGATGAGAGTTTTCAACATAATAACCAGTAGGAGCTATAATATTTAATCCACTTTTATCACTTACCTCCTTTAAGTTTTTAATATTTCTACCAATTCCATCTACACTTAAATCCACTATTGTTTTTCCACCATATAATTTAAAATGTGCAACTTCTTCAATAGCGACATCAACTTCATCAACTATTAAATTATTTCTAGAAAAATTTGTTCCTCGTCTTAATCGATCTATATTACCTAAAGTTATTGGGGCGTCACGAATTTCTTTAAAAAAATCATCTTTTGGCTCTACAAACCAGACTAAACTATCTATAAAGACATGCTCATGTGCAAGAGTTATACCTAGTTCAGTTTCTGGTATTAAGCCGTTAACAGTTTGTACATAATTCATATAAATAGTTATAACATAATACAATAAAAATGTTAATAGCCTAAGACTACACCATCTCTTCTTGGATCAGCTCCACCAAACATTTTATTTTTATTGATAGTGAGAGCATGAACTCCACCAAAATAGAAATCATATTCAGAATGTATATCTAGACCATATCCTATATTTTCTAGCCCAGTTCTAATATCTTTTGATATACGATTTTCTAAACTTATTATACGTTTATTTTTTAATTTACCATATGTTAGACGGTTAACACCTGTCGGATCAGGGATAGCAGAGGGAAAATGGAATCTAGGATTAGAAACTGCATCTTGTATTGACATTTTATGATCTAAGACATTTAGAGATACTTGAATTATCGCAGTTATTATTCTAGGTCCTGCAGCACTGCCAAGTATTAATTGTGGTTCAGAATCTTTAAAGAAAATTGTTGGAGTCATACTAGACATAGGGATTTTATTAGGTTGTACAGAGTTAATTGCGTTTGGAGCTGGATCAAAATCATGCATAGTATTATTAAGAAAAATACCAGTTCCAGGAGTTACTGTTCCAGAACCAAAAAAGTCATTTACAGATTCAGTAAGTGCTACAACATTTTTCTTTTTATCCATAACACTAAAATGAGTAGTATGAGAATTTTTTCTTATAGGAATATTATCAGGTAATTTATTACTATTTAGTTTATCTTTAAGTTTACTAATATATGATTCAGAGATTAAATCTTGTACTGGAATATTATTAAAGTTTGGGTCACCAATTTTGTCTCTATCATCCCATATTACTCTCAACATATTTGATAAGAAATCTATTGATTTAACTGTATTAGAACCCATAGATTTGAGATTGACATCTTCCAATAATTTTAACATTTGAATCAATGTAACTCCTCCAGAACTTGGCGGAGGCATAGTAACAAATTCAGAGTTTTTATATGTACCAGTTAATGGTTCTCTAAATATTGGTTTATAATTTTTTAGATCGTCTTTTGACACTAGGCCACCATTAGTATTCATATCATTAACTATTAGATCAGCAAATTTACCAGTGTAAAATTCGTCTATACCATTTTCTGCAATAGTTTCCATCGTCTTAGCTAGCTCAGGGAATTTTATAGTATCATTTCGTTTATAGGTTGAACCATCATTTTTCAACATCATCTTACCAGCTTCAGGAAATTTACGAAATTTGAATACTGCAGCGTCTATATCACCATCAATAATATTATGTAAAAATTGACTGACCTGAAATCCATTTCTTGCAACATCAATAGCGTATTTAGTAACTTCTTTTAGGTTCATAGTACCATATTTTTCTAATATTAATGATATACCAGCTAAATGAGAAGGTATACCAACTGCTTTATAACCAATATTATTTTCATCATTAACAACTTTCCCTTCATTATCTAATTTATATAGAGATTCAGTAGCTTTACTTGGAGCTGGTTCACGGAAATCTAAAATTATATTTTTATTTTCATCATGTAAATATATTAATACGAATCCTCCACCTCCAATTCCAGAGAATGGGGGGACAACAACACCAAGTGTAAATGAAGTAGCAATTGCAGCGTCAACAGCGTTTCCACCATTTTTTAAAATATTTAACCCAGCACGTGTTGCATGTTCATGTGCAGAAGATACTATGCCATTTTCATAACCATTAGAATCATTATTCATAATACAAAGAATATAGTTCTAGACTATTTATTTTTATACTAACTCAAGAAGGTTTTCTTGTTCCCACTCAGTTACTTTACTAGCGTATTGAATACATTCAAATCTTCTATTTTTTATATATTCTTCAACTAATTCTTTACCTAAAATATTAGTTAACACAATATCATTTTCAAGTTCATCTAATGCTTCTCTTAAAGTTCCTGGCAATAATTTTACACCAGCTTTTCTTAGAGATATTTCATCAGATAAATCCAAATCAAATGGTTTACCGGGATTAATTTTATTCTTTATTCCGTCTAGACCAGCTATTAGTATACAAGCAATTACCATATATGGATTAGCTGAAGAGTCAGGAATTCGTAATTCTATTCTAGCAGAATTATGATTAAACTGCTCTGGGACTCGAACTGCAGCTGCTCTGTTACCTAACGACCAAATTATTCCATCACTATTCCAGTTTCCAGGAACTAGACGTTTATATGAATTTATTGATGGGCAACATATTGCGCAGAGTGCTTTAATATGAGATAAAAGACCGCCGATAAAATAGTAAGCGTTTTGACTTAAATTATAACCATGTTTATCTTTAGAATCATAAAATTCATTTTCACCATTATTATTCCATAAACTTGAATGAATATGCATTCCACTTCCAGTATGAAATTCAGAGATTTTAGGCATAAAAGAACAGATCATATTATTTTTTTTAGTTATAGCTTTCAACACGTCTTTAGTATGTATTAACATATCACCAGTACGTAACGCTTCAGCGTGTTCAAGATTGATTTCCACATGCCCGAGAGCCTTTCCACCACCTTCCATATGAACTTTAGGAACAGGGATTCCAATACTTTGAAGACTATTAATAAATTGTTGGAGAATATTATGGTTTATATCTAATCCATGTTGAGACTGAACTTCACCAGTATCAACTTCTTTTATGACACCGTTAATTTTATTAACTAAATGAAATTCTAATTCACCGCCAGCAATATATTTATAGTCTTGTTTTTTTGCAATTTCCAATGCTTTTTGCAAAGGTCTTCTTGTACATAAATTCCAAGGAGAACCATTTAGTTCATGCAAATTACCAATAAATTTAGCCACTTTAGGAGCGTAATCATTAATTACAAAAGTTGATAAATCAGGTATAGCATTTGTTTCACCAGACGCTGGAGAATAGTTACCATAGGTATTCGCAAGACCAGTAAGCTGAGTCATTTGAAAATTACCTTTAGCAAATCTTATTCCTTCATTCAAAGTTTCATCCAAATATTTTATATTATTAGCTTTAGCTCTATGTTTACTTGCAAAATCAATATATGATACACTAATTAAATTAATTCCTTTTTCAGTAATAATTTTTTTAATTTCTTTTTTAGTATACATATTATATGATAATACTTGTTAATGTTTAAATTTAATCCTTACGATTAACACATTATTTCGTATCAGAGATTTTTTTATAAATATACGAGCATTCCATACAGATTGTTAGAATTATCTTATTTTTAATTCTAATTTTGGAATTAATACCTGGAACAATAAGTTTTTTACATCCCTTGCAGAAAAATCGTTTTTTTTCATATGGTAGCCGAATATTATTTTTTAACATAAGATCTCTGGCTATATTACCATATCTTTGAGCCAAGATTAAATCAGTTTTAGCAATTACTAATGCATTATCTATAAAAAAATAAATTCGTTTTAACGCAACAACTTTATCTTTTATTTTTTTTCTTTTCAAATCTAATTGATAAAAATAGAATATTAATATAAACTATTACATTTTATTATGTAGGATTAATATGTTAAGATTAATAATTGGAGAATCGGCATTAGAAATAATAACAGATAACATGATTAATAATTTAAATAATAATCATAACTTCATCAACAAAAATTTTTATAATAGGATATTAGACAAAAATATTCATTCTGATATAATCAAGAAATTAGATAATCCAGATAAACGTGGAAGACCAGACATAATACATTTTTCATTATTAGAATCAATAGATAGTCCATTATACAAAAATGATGATTTAGAAATTTATGTTCACACAGTTAATAATTATGTAATTAAAATTGGAAAAAAATTAAGATTGCCCAGATCATATTTAAGATTTAATGGTCTTATAGAGAAGTTATTTAAAACACGAAAAATTTTATCTAATAAAAAATCTTTAATAAATTTAAGTAAAATTGAGTTAAAATCATTAATAGAACAATTTGATAATTGCCATGTAATTGGTTTATCTAGATTGGGAAAACAATCTAGTTATCAAGATATAGCGCTAAAACTTTCAGATATTAAAAATCCAGTTTTGATCATAGGAGGTTTTTCCAGAGGACAATTTTCAAAAAACATCTTAAAAAATGTTAATGAACTGTTATCAGTAAGCAAATTACCTTTAAGTTCACATACAGTAATTTCTAGAGTGTTATATGAATACGAAAAACACAGATATAATAATTATTATTAGTAATAAGAAATAAACATGATAGAATACGCGACTGTCGTTCAGTTTGGTCTAGGACATCAAGTCTAATATTAGACGTGTAAGCTTCCCAAGTTGATAACCCGGGTTCAAATCCCGGCGGTCGCATCATTTTAATATTTTTAAATTTTTTTTATCACTAAAAATTATTTTTAGATCATTTTCGAGTTGATTTTTAATACTCTCTGGAATATTTTTAATGACAGTCATTCCAAGAATTTTACCTTTATTAACATCTAATTTAAAATATTCATGTTTAGTTTTATTATTATCTTGATCAATTAATATAGATACATTAAACGCTTCTAACTGTTTGTTGAAATACGTTTTAGTAATTTTTAATTCTTTTCCATAATAAATTAGAGAAAAACCACAATTTTGAGCAGAAGGTATATTCAAATTAGTCATTTTTTAAAACCACATTCTTAATTTTAATCATTTTCTTTTTAATTGTACTTCCACATGAATTACAACTAGTTAATTTAAC
Source organism: uncultured archaeon (assembly GCA_937890045.1). The sequence goes on along the minus strand of CALBXV010000281.1, from coordinate 11,213 downwards.
ATTATTAGTATTTGTGTTACATACAGGACAATAAAATATCCATTTAACAATTTTTGATATTCCAGTAGTTGAAACAGATACAACAGGCATCTTTAGCAAATGAGCAACATTTTCTATATTAAAATCATCAGTAATTATATTTATTTTTTTTTTATTGTTAATTAGTTGTAGACTTAATGCAATAACAGTAATATCAGCAAAAGATAATTTTTTCAAATCGCCAGTTTTTTTAGAAATAGATTCAACTTTATTGATATAGGATTTATGAGGGGAGATAATTTTTAGATTACCACGTTCAATAGCTATATCTAGTTTGAAATTATGTTTTTGTAAATGATTAATTTCTGAAATTATTTCAGGAGTAGTATAATAAATATTTGAATTTAATATATCAGATATTCCATTATAAAATGCAGTAGAGTCTAGTACATGATACATGATGCGTTTATTTTGATATTACATCAACAATAGATGCGCAATGTGGACAAAAAGGTAATGGTTGTTGTAATACAGGGTCATTAACAAACATTCTAATTCCAGCTTTACATTTAGCACATAAAAATTTTTGTTTTAGATTATTCTTAGATTTTCCAGGTTTTCTTGAATCGAGTTCCTTTTGAATATCATCATTTTCTTTTTCTATTTTCTTTTCATTCATTATAAATTATAATATCATTGTATAACCAAATAAGTTTATACTGATAGTTATCTTTTTATTTCAAATTATATAAGAAAGAAATGGATAATTGCTATATGAAGTATTTAATACTATTATCAATACGTTTTTTATTAAAAAGAAAGAGTAGTATGTTAACTGCTTGTGGTGCAATATCAGCAACTATTATTTTGATTATATTTAACACTCTAGTGGTTGGAGGTATTACAGATGGTGTGTCACGAGATATACAAGATGTTCAGACAGGTGATTTATACATATCACATAATAAAAACTTATTTTTGGAAAGAACAGATAATCAAATAATAACTTATTTAATGACTAACCCCCATATTATTGGAGCTTCATCTAGAACTTTTGGATCACTAGATCTTAATCATACAGATGGTGGGAAAGTTTATGAAATGTTTAACGTTCCAATAATAGGAGTGGATCCTAATAGAGATATAGAAACATCAGTATTACATACAAAAATTATTCAAGGAGAATTTATAGATAAGAAAGGAACCATTGTTTTGGATTTAGATACAGCTAACAGACTTAAAGCATCTGTTGGATCATATATTACTACTAAAGGAATAAATATTGATGGTGAAAGTTTTACAAAACGATTATTGATTGTTGGAATATTTAAAGTATATGGGCCTTTAGGATTTAGTGAAACAGCAATTATACATCATGATGATTTAAAAGAAATATTAAATATAGATAAGAGATTCAGTCACTCTATTATTATTAAAGTTGATAGCAAATCAAATGTAGAATCAGTAAAGAAATGGATTATAAAGAATTATAGAAATGATGATTGGCTTGAGGTAGAAACAGTTGAAGAATTCGCAAGATTAATTTTAAATGCATATAGTGAAGGAATTGAATTTGCTTATACTATATCATATGCAGGTATGATTGCTTCTAGTTTAGGTGTAATCACGATTTTAATGATGATGGTAAATTCTAAAGTAAGGGAAATTGGAATTCTTCGAGCTTTAGGAATGACAGATAAAGAAATTATCATGTTATTTATAATAATTGGAGCGATAATTGGATTAGTGGGAGCTGTGATAGGTGCTGTAGGAGGAATATTATTAACAACATATTTATCAAATTATCCATTTGCATTATTTAGTGGCTTAATTCCAGTAATCACTGTTAGATTATCAGCTTTTCCATTTCCAATGTTCATAGGTTTTATTATAAGTATCTTTGCATCAATATATCCAGCTTGGTTAGCATCAAGATATCAACCAGAGGAGGCTATGAGATATGTCTAAAGAAATAATTCAAGTAAATAATTTATGGAAGACGTATACGATAGAGAAAAATATATATCATGCTTTACGAGGGATAGATCTTAAAATACGTAATGGAGAATTTATATTAATTAAAGGCCCATCAGGATCTGGAAAATCAACTTTATTAAAATTACTTGGACTACTAGATTTACCGTCAAAAGGCAAAATTCATATTAATTCAACTTATACAGCAAATTTATCTCAAAATGAGAAAGCAAGATTACGTAATAATTTAATAGGATTTGTATTTCAATCATTTAATTTAATTCCAGAATTGAAAGTAATTGAAAATGTGTTATTACCAACTTGGATAAGCAAAAAGAAAAAACATAATAATATGGAAAATGCGTTATCACTTCTTAGAAAAGTAGGATTAGAAAATGTGAAAACAAATTATGCTAATCAACTATCTGGCGGTCAAATGCAACGTGTTGCTATAGCTAGAGCTTTAATTACTGATCCTTTATACATCTTAGCAGATGAACCAACAGGAAATCTAGACACTAAAACTGCAAATGGAATAATTGAATTGTTTAAAAAAATTAATAAAGAAAGTAATAAGACAATTATTTTAGTAAGTCATAATGAAAAACATGAGAAATATGTTGATAGAACAATAAATATTGTTGATGGGCAAATAATCTAGAATATATATTAAAGAATGTGATTTTTGATATTTTTTATAATAACCTGATAAAAATAATTCATAGTTAGAAATACTAAATCTTATATATGAATTCTCTGAAAATAGTGTGAAGTTGAATAGTAAAGAGCTTGCTGCTACAGCAATATTCACTGCTTTAGTAGCTATGGCTACAATAGCTTTTAGTGTATATGTTCCAGCAACATATGGATTTTTTAACATAGGAGAAACGATGGTTTATACTAGTGCAATAGTTATGGGTCCAATAGTAGGAGGTTTTTCTGGTGGAGTAGGATCTGCGATAGCAGATATTTTTTTAGGATATGGTTCATATGCTCCAGGTACTTTAGTAATAAAAGGAATTGAGGGTTTTATTGTTGGTTATTTTGCAAGAAATCTGTTTTTAAACTATAGTAAAAAAAAATCAGTCTCTCTTTCAATTATAATTAGCATAATATCATTTTTATTAATATCATATATAGGAATGAGATATTTTTCAGGTACTGTAGAAATTACAATATTTAATAATATTTTAATAACTACAATCCCGGAAGGATTTTGGGTCGCATTAGGAATAGTAACAGCGGGATTAATTATTTTGGGTAGTCACTATCTAGCAAATAGAATAGGATGGTTAGTTTTTTCTACTTTAATTGGAGGAATAGTTATGATTTTTGGTTATTTCATCTATGGTGCTTATGTCTTAAATCTTGGCGTTAACGCAGCTTTAGTTGAAGTTCCAATTAATATGGGTCAAGTTCTTATTGGAACAATAGTTGCAATACCATTATCAAGAAGTATTTTGAACATATTAGAAAAACGAAAAATAGTAAATAAGAATTAGCCTAATTTACTAACATTAATTTCATCAATACTTCTAATAGTAGAACTATGATCACTTATTACTTTAGAAATATTATCATAGTCAACATTATTACCATGTAAAGTAAGTTTAACAGTTTCTGTTTTAGCATCTACTTCTACGACTGTTAAATCAACTTCATCAATTCCAGAAATATCACATAATGCTTTAGCTAGATTTAGTACAGGTGTATCTCTAGGTTTTAAAGCATCGATTACTATTTTTTTTACAGAACTAGACAAGTTATAGCTAAATAATAAAAGTATTTAAGACTAATAAATATAATTAAATTTCATATAACATAACTTATTTGGTAAAAATATTTTGGATTTAAAGAGATTATTATTAAATTTAAGAACTAATTTACAGATATCAAAAGGAGATGAAATAGCAAGAAGATATTTTGTTATGAATGGTTTTGATGGGGCATTAACTACATTAGGAATTATATTAGGAGTATATTTTGTTAATCAGTTAAACGCTAAGATTATTATAAGCGCAGGTATTGGAGCAGGATTTGCTATGGGTGTATCAGGTGCATGGGGAGCATTTATGGCAGAAAGAGCTGAGAGAATAAGAAATAAAAAGGAATTAGAAAAAGCATTATTTACACAATTAGATAACAGCGTAATAACAAGAGCGTCTACTACAGCAATTGTTGTAGTATCAGTTGTAGATGCGTTATCTCCAGTGTTAACAACATTACTATCTTTATCACCTTTTTTTCTTTCATTATTTGGAATAATAGATATTATCTTTGCAACTTGGTTGGCAATAATTATTAATATAAGTACATTATTCTTTTTAGGATTATTTCTAGGTAAAGTTTCTAAATCAAATATATTAATAAACGGATTATTAATGGTTGGAGCAGGAGGATTTACAGCAATAGCTCTATATTTCCTAAGTTTTTGATAAATAATAAAAAAAGAGAAAGGTGACTATGTACAGACACAAACATCAAGAATAGATGAGTTAGAGACTAACCGCCTATTCTAAATATTTTAGTACTACAGGTACCACAGGTACCTTTTGTAGCTGGTCTTCCGTTTTTTAGAGTCACCTTTTCAGGACTTTGAATTTCTCTTTTAGATTTGCATTTTACGCAATAACCTTCAACCATTTTATATGACCTAATTGTGCTTATACAAAGTTAGTATTTAACTTCACGCTCAGCGCACGCTCAGTTTTAATAAAAAAATTAAAAAAATATTTTATAATTTTAATATAATAATCACGTATTTTAATCATATAAATATAAAGAATTAAATAAGATTAGTACTTTGAGTTAAGAAAATGAGTTAAACGGAGGAGATGACTGTTGATCGAAATATCTAACATAATAATTGATTTTTCGAATCAATTTGATGTATTACAAAAAATGTTATCATTAGTCAGTTACTCTTTAGTAAGAATGTCGCTCGCAATGTTAATCTCATTAATTGTGGCATTCACATATGGTATTACTGCAGCTTATTACAAAAAAATGGAAAAAATTTTAATTCCTATACTTGATGTATTACAGTCTATTCCAATACTAGGTTTTTTTCCTATTGTAATATTTTTCATAGTTAGTTTTCTAGGTTATACAGGAATCAGTATAGAAATTGCTGCCATTCTTTTAATAGTTACTAGTATGGTATGGAACATGATTTATTCAGTTTATGAATCTACATTAACTGTCCCTAAAGACTTGACTGCAGTATCAACATCAATTAAATTAAATGGATGGAAGAAAATTAAACGAATTATAATTCCATCTACCATTCCAAAATTAGTTTTTAACATGATACTTTCATGGGCAAATGGATGGTATTTTTTAGTTGCCGCAGAGATTATTTCAGTTGGAAATCAAACTTATACATTACCTGGAATAGGGAGTTTTCTAGCAATAGCAACATATAATGGTAATTATAGTGCTGCATTAATAGGAATTATTACATTAATTATTTTAATACTAATAATAGATTTAGTAATTTGGCGTCCAATTGAAGTAATGTCAGATAGATACAAATTTGATTTTGGTCCTGTTTCAGAAAATAAACCTAGAATAATTTATGGTTTAACAAAAATGAGGGGAAGATTACTAAGCTCAGAGATTAATAATCAAAAAATAAGATATAATATTATCAAATTCGTTATTTATAAGCCAGTTAACATATTTGTAAAAATTCTTGATTATATAACAAGAGTTTATCATAAACGCACGCAAGTAAATAAGATTTCAGCAATAGTCTTAATTTTAATAACAGGGTTTTTAATATCTAATTTATTTATAGGAAAAATGATTACTTATATTCCAAAAATATTATTAGATTTTAAGGAATTATATTTAAATCCAATATTATATGAAAAAGTACTACAAATTCCTAGTGCAATGTTATCATCGATAGGAAGATTGGTAATAGCTTTGGTAATATCATTAAGTTGGACAATATTGGTTGCTTCAAAAATAGCAAAAAACATAAAGTTATTAAAAATTTGTTTACCGATTTTTCAAATAACAGCTGCAATTCCAGCATCTGCGTTTTTTCCATTTATCATAATATTATTCATAGATATTCCATTTGGTTTAGAACTTGCAGCGATACTTGTAACTGTAACTGGAATGCAATGGTATTTACTTTTTAATATAATTGGTGGTGTAAGATCTATACCAAAACATGTAGATGAATTTTCAGATTCAATTAATTTAAAAGGTAGAACTTATTGGAGAAGAATTTTATTGCCGTCAATGTATCCTTCATTAGTAACTGGTTCAATGACTGCATGGGGTGGTGGTTGGAATGCATTAATAATAGCAGAATTTTTAATATTTGGAAAATATATTTTCTCAGTTAATGGTATTGGTGCATTAATTGATGAATCAGCTTATGTATTAGGAAGCATACCATTGCTTCTATTATTAGTATTAACTATGATAATTACAATAATTATAATAGATAGATTTATTTGGAGAAAATTATATATAAAAGTTGAAAAATGGAGCAATATGTGATTATGTGATATAAAATGCCTGCAGTTTTAGAATTAAAAAATATTGGTAAAGAATTTTATCAAGAAGGAAAAAAGATTAAAATATTGGAAGATATCAATTTCACTATTGAAGAACATGAATTTTTAGCGATTGTAGGGCCAGCAGGATGTGGAAAATCTACACTTTTGAAGATAATTATGGGGTTAGATAAACCAACTAAAGGGGAAGCACTATATCATAACAATAAAATTAACTCTGTTGATTCTAATATGAGTATAATTTTTCACTCTTTTGCTCTTTTACCGTGGTTAGATGTTCTGGAAAATGTAGAATTAGGTCTAGAGGCTCAAGGTATGAAAAAGGAAGTACGTATGAATAAAGCGATAAGAATGATACAAGCAGTTGGGTTAGAAGGATTTGAAAATGCGCATCCACGTGAATTATCAACAGATATGAAACAAAGAGTATCAATAGCTAGAGCGCTTGTGACGGACCCAGAAGTTTTGTTGATGGATGAGCCTTTTTCAGTTATGGATCCACTAATGGCTGAAGGATTAAGAGAAGAATTAGTTAGTCTTTGGGAAGATAAATATGTTAAACCAGAAATAATATTAATGGTAACACATAACATAGAAGAAGCAGTTTATCTTGCTGATAGAATAATTGTGTTAACTCAGAGACCTGGGAGTGTTGCAGGTGAGTTTGAAATTAAGTTATCTAGACCGCGAAAAAAAAGAAGTAAAGAAGTGTATAAAATAATAGATGCTATTACTGCTCTGATAGCTTAATTCTATATATATGAGATTAAAGTAAAACATAGTGTAGAAATATTTGGATAAAAATATTATTTTACCTAAAGTAGAAGTAGGAAGAACTATAGGTTTTTTAGAGATATTAGATGATTATGGAAGTAAAGTTGATATTGCAAAAATTGCGGCAGATCTTCTTTTAGATTTAGATGATGTATTACCAGTAGTAGATACTGCTGAAATGTTTAATTTTATAAAAGTAGAAGATGGAGATTTAACATTAACTAAAAGTGGTTTAGAATTTGTTATTCAAGGAATTCGTGGTAGAAAGAAAATTATTAATAATTGTCTTAATAATACGACTGTTTTTCAGATAATTAATAAAGAGATAAATAAAGATAAGGAAAAATCGATGGATAAGGAAGAATTATTATCAATACTTCGTACTTTACTCCCAGATACGGAAGTAGAAAATGCATTTCGAATAATATTAGAATGGGGGAGACATGGTTTAGTACTAAGATATGACAGTGAAGACTCACAAGTCAGAATGATATAAATTAGACAACGGAAATTTAGAACATAGGATGGAAATATGAGATGAAAAATAATTTTTATGTATTAATGAGTACAGTATCATTTTGTTTAATTGGGATTAATTTACTTTCTTACAGTGCAACGCAGAATTATATTATATCTGAATTAAATTTTACTATAGTTGAATCTGCATTTATAGTATCATCATTCTTTTTAGCATATTCTTTAACTCAGGTATTAGGTGGTGTTTTAAGTGATAGGTTTGGCGGGGAAAATGTAGTATGTTTTGCTACATCAGGAACTACTATTTTAATTCTATTATTTAGTCAGATACAAAGCTTTGAGTCTACATTAATTCTTCGTATTCTCATAGGTGTAATGTGTGGACTAATTTTACCCGGTTGTGTTAGAGTTATAAATTATCATTTAAGAGGACAAAACACAGATGTTGCAAATGGATTTTTTGCAGCAGGATGGGGTATTGCTCAAGTAGTAATGTTTTATTTTATTCCATATATAACTAATAATTTTGATTGGAGAAATGCTTTAATTGCAGTAGGAATAATTTCATTAGTAATAGCAATTTATAATTGGGTAATTAAATTAAGAACCAAAGATAGTTCAAGACCAATAATTAATAATAAGAAAGTTGTACGGAAATATAAATTACGTGAGTTAATATCTTTCAAATTAATGATGATAATATCGATAAATGCTACAGGAATTTTTGTCCCAGTATCTGTATTAACATGGTTTCCATTATATCTGAATGAAATATTTGGATTAAGTACATATGAATCACTACAACTTCTGTCAACACTAGGTATAACTACTATAATATCATGTATGTTATGTGGAGTTATATCTAAACGAATTGGCCAAACTAAAGTTATATGTATTTCAATGACTGGGACCGCAATAATTTTATGTTTACTTTTATATCCAATAAATTTTTACTACGTTACAATATTATTATTACTATTAGGTTTTTTCGCTATTTTTTATATAGCACCATTACTATCTTTAATACCGACAGCAACTAAATTAGGTAAAACTAATCCAGGATTAACATTTGGACTAACAAATACCTCATGCAATTTTATAGCGTTTTTCCCACCATTAGTTATGGGAATTATTATTCAGACATATCAGGATATTATGCTATCATTAATGAGTTTAATATTATTCACGTTAATGGGAGTAATAAGTTCAATAGTAATATTACTAAAAAAATAATTTAGTTGAATAAATGCGGGGGGTGGGATTCGAACCCACGAACTCCTAAGAGACAGGGTCCTAAGCCCTGCGCCTTTGACCAGGCTGGGCGACCCCCGCTTTAGTGATTATAGTATATTCTAGTTTACTATGATTTTTCTATTAATTAGAATTGTAGTAATAATTATAAATCTCTATCTCAAACGATATTAATAATACTTTGAAAATTAAATTATTATTTCTAATAATCTTAATAATTATTGGAATGAGTGGATATTATTATTCCAATCAACAAAATGAAAAAGTAATTATATCTTTAACTACAAGCGTGAATGATTCAGGATTAGCATACATGTTAGAAGAAAAATTTGAAGAAAAACATCCAGATATAGATATTCAGATAATAGCTTCTGGAACTGGAAAAGCATTAGAAATAGCTAGAAGAGGAGATGCTGATCTAGTTTTAGTACATAATCGACAAATGGAAGAGGAATTTGTAAGAAATGGTTTTGGCGAACATAAAATAACACTAATGTACAATAACTTTATACTTGTAGGTCCTGAATCAGATCCTTTATCAATCTCTGGAAATAATATAACAGCAGCATTAGAGAAAATGATTCTAACAAAAAATGAATATGATTTTAAATTTATATCTAGAGGTGATCGCTCAGGCACTCATAAATTTGAAATAGAAATTTGGAGTAAAATAGGTATAAATCCTAATGGAATGAAGTGGTATATTGAAACAAGTAGTGGAATGGGTAATACTTTAAGAATTGCAGATGAGAAAGAGGCATATGTAATAATTGATTCTGGGACTTGGGAATCATTAAAGAATGGAAAAAACCTTGTAATTTTAAGTAAGGATGATCCAGATGCGATTAATTCTTATTCTTTAATAATAGTTAATAAAAACGTTCATCCTAATGTAAACTATTCAGGAGCGGAGAAATTTATATTATTTTTAATATCAGAAGAGGGTCAGAGAAGCATTGGTAATTTTAAGAAAAATAATGAAATATTATTTACACCTATATTTGGTAAATCAGAGTTAATTGGTATAGAATCTGAAAAAAACTCTATAGAGTATTGGGAAGATAAATTATATAATTAATAGAAAGAATTAAAATGAATATTTTTACTGATCTATTTACTATAACCGATGTATTAACATCATTATTAATTACTTTAGTAGTTTCTGGCACCTCAGTTTTAATTTCAATTTTAATAGGTATACCAATTGGCATATTACTTGCAATAAAACAATTTACAGGTAGAGATAAAATAATTTTAGTAAGTAATACATTAACTGGCTTACCACCAACAGTAGTTGGTTTAGTAGTATATTTAATATTAACAAAAACTGGACCCTTAGGTTTTTTTGACTTATTATTTACTCCACAAGCAATGATAATTGCACAAGTTATACTTATTTTACCAATAGTAATCAGTTTAACAGAATCCACTATTAGAGTATCATATAACAGAATAGGTGATACAATAATATCATTAGGAGCTAATAAAAAACAGATAATGAAAACAATAATAAATGAGGCTAGAAAAGGCATAAATGTAGCAATATTAACAGCTTTTGGAAGAGCAATTTCAGAAGTAGGAGCAGTTCTTATGGTTGGAGGAGGAATAAGATATTTTACAAGAAATTTAACTGTAGGAATATTATTTTCAGTAGAATTAGGTGAATTTAACCTTGCAATAATATTAGCAATTATACTTTTATTATTTGCATTCTGTGTAAATATATTAGTTACAAATATTCAAGGGAAAAGAAAAAGATGAAGATCGAATTAATAAATATAAATAAAAAGAATGGGGGAAAAAACATTCTTCAAAATATAAATTTAACAGTTAAATCAAATAATATTCTATCCATAATTGGACCAAATGGAGCAGGGAAAACTAGTTTATTAAGAATAATTGGTTTAATAGATAAACAAACTACTGGAAAATTACTATTTGATGAAAAAGAGATAAAATCACAGTCAGATAGATTAAACATACAAAGAAAAATAGGAGTAGTGTTCACTAAACCTGAGTTATTAGATATGAATGTTTACGAGAATATTATTTATCCAATGAAAATTAGAGAAATAGATCAAGATACAATAAATAAAAGAGTAAGATATTACTCCAAATTATTAAAATTAGATAAAATAATTTCTCAGCATCATAATAAGATCTCTGCAGGTGAAAAACAAAGAGTTGCAATTGCTAGAACATTAATTTATGAGCCAGAATTAA
>CALBXV010000280.1 GCA_937890045.1 uncultured archaeon | reverse complement strand
CAGACGTGTGCTATTCCGATCTGTACAGTTGTATCACATCAGCCATCTGAGTTAACAAGTATTTCCTACATTGTAGTAAGTGGAACTTTTGTTGCAAGTGATGTTATTACTGGTGGTACTAGTGGAGAAACCGCAACAGTAGTTAGTTTAACAGATGGACTAAAAGAAAGAATTATAGAGGGTACGATAGAAATTAGACCAGAGGTAACAAGATGATAACAGTTATTAGTAATTCAGCAACTAAGATTGAGTATTCATCGCCTAAAGAAGGTGGAGTACAAGTAACACCAGTAGCGCCTGCAACCGCAACAGCAGTTCAGTTAAGCGCTGATCCCGAAACCTATATGACAAAGTTGGGAGATGTTGATTCTACTGGATTAAATGATAATGATATCATGGTCTACGATCAACTTGCTGGTATGTTTAAGCCAGTAGATGCTGAAATAATAAACAATAATGACGGCGGTACATGGTAAACAAATAACGAAAATCTCAATTGATGTTAATCAACCAATGTTTAGTCTATGAATTATATTATATTAGAATATTATGTTGACAATGAAATATAACTGATGGATTCATATGATCCATCTGAATTTAATAATATTATCTTTAAGGAAAAAAATAAATGGCAAATAATATTCAAATAAAACGGAAAGGCGATCAATCCGCTCCTACTGGATTGCTTGCTGGCGAACTTGCGTGGTCGGATAATAACGCTGTAAGTGGTAATGGTGGTGGTGCTGGTTTTTTGTACATTGGTGATTTAACTACTGGTACTGCTGTTAATAGAAAAATTGGTGGGCCAGGTTGGGGATTAGAACTCTTAGCTGATTCTTCTCTTACTGGTACTCCTACAGCTCCAACAGTTGCTACCTCAGACGATTCTTTATCTGTTGCTAATACAGAATGGACTAGATTGTGGGGAGTAACATTGCTTGATGATACTACTCTTACTGGTGTTCCTACTGCTCCAACGGTTGCAGATAGTGATGATTCTACTAAGATTGCAACAACAGCATGGGCTAATTTATGGAAATTAATAGTACTAAACGATACTGCTCTTACTGGTGTTCCTACAGCTCCAACAGTTGCTACAGCAGATGACTCTACAAAAATTGCTACAACTGCATGGTCTAGGTTGTGGGGAGTAACTTTACTTGACAATACAGTACTTACTGGTAATCCTACTGCTCCAACTGCATCACCTGGCGATAACGATACATCAGTTGCTACAACAGCATATACTGATGCAGCTGTTGCCGCTCATACGACTGCGGTTACACAAGCACAACTCAATAACAGTACTTTACTCGCTACAACGGCATATGTTGATTTAGCGGTTGCTAATGCAGCTATCGATTATTTTACCGATATTGGCGATGTAACAATTACTAACGCTGCTGATGGTGATGTAGTCCTTTGGGATAGTACTAATTCTCAATGGAAAAACCAGACAATGTCTGGTCATGTATCTATTGATGAAAATGGTGCTACTGTTGTTAGTGATGTTGCAGCTAATGCTGTTGCTCTTGGTGCTCAAACAACTGGTGCGTATGTTGCTACAGTTTCTGCTGGTGATAACATTGTTGTTACAGGTAGTACTGCTGAAGGGAACAGCGTCGAGATTGCTTTGGATACTAATGTAACAATCGCTGGTAACTTGACTGTACAGGGTGCAACCACAACGGTTGATTCTACAACGGTTAGTGTTGCTGATCCTATTTTCGTAATCGGTGAGTCTGGTGCTTCTGATGACGGAAAAGATCGTGGTATTGAATTCAACTATTTTGATGGTACTGCTAAATCTGGTTTCTTTGGTTATGACAATAGTGCAGGCGCATTTACATTTATTGCAGATGCAACTAACAGCTCTGAAGTATTTGATGGTAATGCTGCTAATGTTGCTTTTGGTGACATCGCTGGTACACTAACAACTACTAATCAACCAAATATTACTGGTTTAGGTACAATTGGAACTGGTGTGTGGAATTCCACAGCTATTGCTCCTCTATACGGTGGTACTGGTGGAGATTCTTCATCCTCTACTGGTGTAGCGGTTGTAAATGCTGGTGCATGGTCTTATGAGACAAATCTAGACGTTTCTATTGGTGGTACGGGTCTTTCTACTGTTTCTACAGACGGTATCCTTTTGGGTGCTGGTGTTGGTAACATGACCGTACTTCCAGTTGGTACTGCTGGACAGAAACTTGCAATAGGTTCTGGCGGTTCTCCTGAGTGGTCTGATGCTATAGATGGCGGTACTTGGTAATTAGTTTAGTTTAAAATTCAAGTACAAGGTTTACAGAAAGGGGATGAGGATTAGTCCTTGTCCCCTTTTTTTTATATATAAATATTTAAAAGATTAATAATTGTATATTAAGGAGTATATGAAATGAGCGAAACTGATACAGAACAAAAAAAGTTTGAAGATTTAACTGATGCTGAAAAGGTAAAAGAACTACAAGGTCAAATTAGATATGCACAAACACTTATTAAAAATTTGCAATCAAAGACAAATGATTATAGTGGTATTGTTGTACAACTAGAAGCTAAGTTACAACTAGCATTAGAAGATCGTGCTGGTATTGAGGCGCAGTTAAAGGATATGGGAATGAAAACTGATAAAAAGTAAGGGATAAATACTATGGCTACTGTAACTTCAAGACAGGGGTTGGTAGATTATTGTTTAAGAAGATTGGGACAACCAGTTGTCGAAATAAATATTGATGAAGATCAACTTGACGAAAGGATTGATGATGCTTTAGAGTTTTTTCAAGAATACCATTTTGATGGTGTTGAGAAAGTTTTTGTAAAGCACGTAATTACTGCTGGGGAAATTGAAAATGAATACATCAATACTGATAATTCTATTATTAGTGTAGTTAGAGTATTACCTATTCCTAGTTTTGATTCTTTTTCTGGTGGTTTCTTTAACGAAGAATATCAACTACGACTAAATGATTTAAATAATTTTAGTGGTTCGTCTTTAATTCAATGGAGTATGAGTTTAAGAAACTTTGCAGAAATTGAACAGTTGTTTCAGATTGCACCACAAATGTTGTGGAGTAGAAAACAAGATAGACTTTATCTGGAATGTGATTGGGCAGAAAAATTTACTGCTGGAGATATATTAGTTATCGAAGCTTATAAAATACTTGATCCAAACACATGGCCGCAAGTATATAACGATATGTTTCTAAAACAATATGCTACTGCTTTAATCAAAAGGCAATGGGGAGAGAACTTAAAGAAATTTACA
>CALBXV010000279.1 GCA_937890045.1 uncultured archaeon | reverse complement strand
AAATGATTAATAAAACAATTGCAGCTCAAGCAGCTGCACAACAACAACGGAGATAGAATATGGCAGATACAGGAAGAGCGGCAGTATCAATGACGCCAGTAATAACAATAACTGCTGATGATGACACTGATTCAGTCGATGCTATACATCACGATTTTGGTGGTTCACTAGGTGGAAAATTAGAAGTAGATACTTCAACAGGCTTTACAGCAGTAAAATGGTGGGGTGGTGAATTTTTAGTTGATGCTACTAGTCGTGATTTAGTAGGTGGTCATACTACAGGAACATTCTACGGATCAGATGCAGTTGTAGGAGATTATACTGAAGGAACAGCTTTGGTAACTACTGACCAAGTAAAAATGATATGCATAGAAAATCTAGCTTTTTCAGATACAGCTAAAACTACAGCTTCCACAGCTCTTATATATGTATGTTTGGATGGTGGCAATGCAGCTTCTGATAATGATGTAGTAGCAATCGCAGCTAATGAAGCTATAGTTTTAAAATTTAAGCCTGGAAATGCAGGTGTAGATATAGCAGATTTAAACGCTGCTTCAAGTAGTGGGAATTGCTTAGTAAAAGTTTGCGCATTAGTTGATGACGGGGTTTAATAAGTGACAGTACAGGAAATAATGGAAAGAAGTGGTATGACTGAAACTTCGCTTTCAATAGCGTGGATAAAGGATGCATTTCATTTAATACAATCCAATAATAAAGAGCACACTAAAGTGCAAAAGATTAATATTATAGATGGAATACGCAAATATCCATTACCGGCTGATATGATAGCATTAAAGTCAGTATCCATTAAAGACACTACTGATTCTAAATATAAAAAGATTCGTAGATTGGCAAATGAACCTACAGTAACAGAGGATACAGACCCAGAATAAAAGGAGATAATAATGGCTGAAAAGAAAAAACAAGAAAAAAAGAACGGCTCTCAAGGAGTATCAGATAAAGTTGATATAATATATGATATTTTAGATGCGCATAAGTTGGATTTAGAATCACTAGAGTTACAGGTAGAAGAGTTGTCTAATGATGTAGGTAAAGTAAAAGGTAGAATGGGTCTGTGAGTTACGATACACATAAAACATGGCTTTATAAATTGGAAGGAAGGGATATCCATTTGTACCAGTATATAGATGGAGTTGCGACAGACACACTTGCAGGTTATAAAATAGCTCTTCCTGATGAGTATTACGGCACGCAGTTAATTTATCCTAATGAAGACATAACTAATGGATTAAGGGTAGAGTATACTGCATTAATAGAACCATTTGTAGATGAAGCATGGGAGGATTTAACTGCAATTGCATCTGGGACTGATATATCTTTTTCTACTACAGTTCTTACAGGAGCTGGTACAAATGATGGATTTGCACTCGGAGATAGAATAAGAATTATAGGGTCTGCCAGTAATGATGGAGATTATACATCAACTAATGAAGATAATAATACTCTTACATTCCCATCGGCTACATTTACAGCCGAAACTGCTGGTGAAAGTATTACAGTTTATCAGATACCTGATGAAGATACTACGCCAGATGAAACTAATCACGTAAATTTAAATAGAATGTTGAGTTTAGCGGTTGTAGATTTCATAAAATCACAACTTGCAGATATTCAAGGAGATATTCAGAAGAAAGAATATTATATGCGTGAGTTTTGGAAGAAGGTTGGAGATAATGAAAGTAACAAACGTAAAATATCAGTTACTTTTCCCATTAGTCCATTTGCAGTGAAATAAAAGCTTTGAATAACAATTTTAATTAATGTAACTTAACAACAACAAAAATGCCCATGAGAATTGTCAAGCTCGGTAAGGCATTGTAGATATAGGAGAAAAAAGATGGCTGGTGGAAATAAAAAATATACAGTAGTAGAAGCAGGTAACCTGGGATTTGGTCAGGTCGGGTCTATATTTTTAGATGCATACTCTGGCGATGACGCTTCAAGTCCTCCAACAGGTTTAGTATTCATAGCAATTACATTCTTGGAAGATTCTACTTTTGATTCAAGCGGTGGCTTGATTGCAGAAGATCAAAATCAATATGCAAATACAGAAGCTGCAGCACATAATGAAGCTGACGGTTCAGAAACAGCAACTCAAGGTTCTGGCGGTAAGCAGGTAGATGTAAATAATACTTTTCCACAGGGAGCAACAATCTTTGGTAGATGGACTGAAATAGACCTTGCTTCTGGAATGGTAATAGCATATATCGGTTAGATGTTAGCATTAAAATTAGGTCTTCGGAGTTTTGTAACAAGGTCAGCGGCTGTTGCAAGAGACTTGTGGGAGACAGTCAATGATATCTGGCAGAACGAACACAGAAAGTGGG
>CALBXV010000278.1 GCA_937890045.1 uncultured archaeon | reverse complement strand
ATGACCCCGAATCTGTAGATGTTGATTTAAGTAAGGTTGCTAAATATCCAGGAGTACCATCCTCTGTTGTTGAGTTTGCCAATGAAGAAATAGCATATTTCGGTGATATAAAATTTACTTCTTGATTATCATTAATTAACTGAGCACCAACTCCATCATTACTTCCAGTTGGATTTAAAAAGAACCAAACTTCATTATTAACATTTGATTTTGTTAATTTATGCCTATACCAAAACTTTGTTATATTAGATCCCGAAACAGAAAAATAAGCTGCTTGTTGAGAACTTCCGCTATGTGGTAAACCAGAAGAAGTAACATAATGTCCTTGCGTATAAATTTCTTCAGAACGTAAATCAAGTACATTTGTAAAAGATTCTTGAGCAGTCGTAAGTGTATTGTGTGTATACCTACGAGACGCTAATAATCTACTTGATTTTGACCCTGAATCTATATATCCCATTTCATTCCCTAACTAAAAGTCAATGTAATTGAGGTTACAGGAGTTGGATCTCCAGTATACCTAAGTATTAAATATATTTCATTATCATTATCATCTAAATACATTCCATCACCATTTCTCATTGGAACTGTATATTCATTAGAACTTTTTGAACCACCTGTATTACCATATAAATCTATTGCAGCAGAAAATGGATTTTTATAAAAATCTGTAGACATGCTACTTGAAATTGCATTAGCTGTCAACTCTGAAGGATCGTATACCCTTGCTCTAGCTAATTTAGTAGTTGCTCCACTACCACTTGCTGAACTTTTAAAAAGTAATGCACATGCTACTGAATCATCTGTAGTAGCATCCCAATTTACCAATGTTTTACCCACATCTACTGTCATTGATGTTTTTGTTCCACTTGTTTGAAATCTTCTAACATAATATTTATACGAACCCGTTCCATACCCAGCAGCATACCAATATCTGTAACTACCACTTGGATTTACTAAAAACCCTGGCTTTACTTGTAAATCTTGTTCACCTATAAGACGATCTGCAATTGATCTTGTAACATTAAATGATGCCGTAGCAAAAGCAGAACCACTAAATGCTGGTATACTATCATTTAATTTTATTCTAAAACTTTCACCTGTAAATGCTTCACTTGTTCCTGTTAAACTACCACCATCATATCCTTGAGCTCTTCCATAAAATGCCATTGACCCACTCAAAGCAGGTTGACTAAAAGTACTGCCAGAATGATAGTAAAATGTTATTGTTTGTAATGTAGATCGTGAATCCTTTCTATTTCTTCCCCGTACTCCAACCGTAAAAGTTTCATCACTTAAACCTGTTTGATTTATATTCTCTCCTGTACCAGTCAAAGTATAAGTTGCATTAAATCTTACCACATCAGTTCTTGTTGGAACTACTCCTGTAGACCTAACAGAACCACTATCAGAAGCGTATACTGCATTTGCTGTTTGAATTGTTCCACCACTTGTAGAAACACCATCTACACCTGAACCTGCTACTGAACCTGCTCCAACCGAACCTATACTATCATCTACTATTGTTGATGAAGCTTCATACATTGGGTCAAATAAACCACTTATAGAAGCACTAATATGATATGTAGAACCACTTAAATATGGTGCTC
>CALBXV010000277.1 GCA_937890045.1 uncultured archaeon | reverse complement strand
AAGCATACAGCATGGCTACTGAAACTGTAACAATCTCAAAAGAAGAATATTTACGATTAAAGAAGATGGAAGACGTAGATGAAGATTTATTGAACCAATTAGTAGCTAGTCTAGAAGATATAAAAGCTGGAAGAATCAAACGCGTACGTTAAAGTTTCTTAAGAGTTTCTTTGATAACTTCTTGATATTCTTTTAATTTGTTCTTAATTTTGTTTATAGTTTCCTGCTGAGTTTTCTTATCGCTGACTGCCACCATTAGAACTACAACATAGTCTTCATATACCAGATAATAAACTCTTCTTCCATTTAGTCTCTTTTCTCTAAAAAATATATAACTCAAGGGTCTACCTAAAAATGGATTGCTGGACAATTCACCTTCAAATTTTTCTATTTCTTTTTGCTCTAATTTAGGTAATTTGTTAAATTCTTTTTCAAATGCTTTTGTTCTGAAAACTTTAAATTTCATCTAAATTTTTCTTCTGTGATTTAAATATATAAAGTTATCTTTTTGAAGTTCTGTCTAACTGAAGGTGTTAGTTTTTCTTTATAATTTGAAAAGGATTTATACTATTTCACCACTTTACCGTAACAATAAAATAGAAAGATTTATATACTTGTTTTACATAAAAACTACTATGTTTGACCTTGGAGATAAAGTAAAGGGTATGTGGAACACTCGTATAGGCAGTGTTATATTTGCAGGCGGTTTTTCATTATTAATGTCTGCCTGCGGCAGTGATTTTACTCCTGTCTCTACTGTTACACCATCTCCTGCAAATACACCTCCATCAGCTGCAGCTACAGTAAGACCAACTGAAAAGCCAGCATCTACTGCTACTAGATATCCTACTAAAACTCCTACTCCATATGCTACACAGCAACCTGCTGATGTTGAAGAGCCTTACGAACAACCTACACCTGAAAACAGTCCAACTGCAGAAGCTAGTCCTACTCCTACACCTCCTGAACCTACTGTTGAGGCAATCGCAACAACTGTTCCACTTACAGCAACATCTGTACCTCCTAGTCCTACATCCACAATTGTCCCTCCTACTGCTACGCCTGAACCAACATTCAGGGATTATGCTCTAGAAAGATTGCAGGAATATCATGGCAAAAATCCTTTAGAAGTTTATAGTTCTGAATCATATAGTCCTGACTCATTGGATAGAATGCTAAATTTTATTGAGGCTAATGAATCGCTTGTTTCTGATTATGATGGCAGAGATTTTCATATTTTAACCACATTTCTTACAGATAATCCTAATGCTGTAAAGCACGCAACAGCTGTTGACCAGTATGTTAGAGAAATTGATGACATGATATTTGATTATTGTGGATTAGAAGAAGATTCTGATACTCTTAATACAAAAATAGAGGGTTATGGTGATATGCGTTATGAGGAAGGAGAAGAACCGACTGTAAGAGATATGGTTAATCTGAATTGGAGCAACTTCTTGCCGTTTATAGAAAGTGGTAAGGCCGAGGTTGGTGAATATAGGTTTTTGCCAACAGAGATTTTTATTACTGATTTGACAGAAGCAGGAAGAAAGTATGGCTATGAAACTGACATGAAGTATAATCCTAATCAAGATGTTAATCGTCCAAATCTTGTTGACATTGTTTATCATAATATAACACACTTTCAAGAAATACGTGATAATGCTCTTAAAGTTGCAGAAAGTCCTGATTATTTAGAAGAATTTTCGGGTGGTGTATACACAAGTGAATCTATTATTCTTAGCATGCTTGGTGAAAGTTTATGGCCAAATTCTGCTGAACAAGCAGAACATGATATAACTGCATTGCTTAATGACGGCAGCAAAGAAGCAAAAACAGCATTAAAAATATATGCTTATGATATGGACACTGGTTGGAAAGGAAAATTTCCTGAGACAAGAGTAGAGCTTGCAATAGGTGATTTATGGGCATTGCCTGAGTATGGTATAAACGCTTATAGGATTAATGCAAGCGGTCATGGTGAACTTGCTTTTGAAATTACAGAAAGTGATTTAGCTTTAATGGAAAGAATTTCCGATGAAGAATTTTTAGTATTACCATCTCCTTATGGTGGATCATCTATGAATTATCAATGGACAAGAACAGAAAGAGCAAAAAATGATGGTATAGATAAAATAAGATGGGCTAATTATGAACTAGGAAAATATACTCTTCTTATAGAACTACAATAAGTTTACTCCAATAAAACAGGATTAAAAATTAAACAATTTCTTATACACAGAGCCAGGGGTTTAGTCTATATCCTTCCAAAACACAGCTATATTTTAGTGGTTCACCCACTTTTATGTTAGGTCCTTGAGGTTCCTCTCCTGTACAACAATAATCATCAGCACATCTACCAGTTGCACCAGACCCAGTACCACAACTTGAATCACATTCACACTCCTTTAAAGCAGTACAAGTTGGCATTATATTATTAGCGCTCCATCTTACATCAGGAGGTATTATTGGTGGGATATTAGGACAGAAAGTCTCCTCAGTTCCGCTTGACCATGCACAATCATTAAAGACTAAGCATCCACAAACATTATCTTTATCTGGATAATCCATATTTAAGCATTTATTGCCTTTGGGATTATTTTCACAATCTAGATTATCAACACACCCCACACATTTATTACTTACAGTATCGCAATAAGACTTATCTGGGTCTGTTGTGCAGTCAGTATCAGCACAGCACCCTACTGTTAGTTTGGTTAAAGATATGTCATAAGAACCTGTTCCACTACCAAATTTGTGAACAAGCACATTGGAACTTCCTGATGATACGCATGATGTAAGGGATTCTGAAACTCCTGCACCCCCATAGGTTCTTTCATCATAACCTCCTGAAGTCGTGGGACATGTACCACCTTTTTTAATATATAAATCATAATCAACAGTACTCTCAGGTGCAATTGTCCATGTCATCTTCGTAGGAACACTGGTTGATGAATAATAATATTGATCGTCTCCACACATGCTTGTTTCTGTTCCAGACCACTCTAGGTATTTTTTTGCACCACAAGATTTGTAATCTCCTGAGTTACAACATCCAGA
>CALBXV010000276.1 GCA_937890045.1 uncultured archaeon | reverse complement strand
CTAAAGTATCTTGAAATTCTAAAGAATTAGAAGAATCTAAAGTATCTTGAAATTCTAAAGAATTAGAAGAATCTAAAGTATCTTGAAATTCATTATTTTTATTTATTTCTTTATTCGGTTTAGTGATTTTTTCTATAGTCATTACTAAATTATTCATATTTAATTTATTGATGTATTATAATTACAAATATTTTTAAATAATTTTTAAATGAAGTTTATTTATATAATTTTTTATATTACTTATATATATAATTAAAAATGCCCGGTGGTCTAATGCAATTAAATTATGCTCCTTCAGCACAAGCCAAATATTTATATGGCAATCCACAAATTACCTTCTGGAAAGCAGCATATAGAAGACATACCAATTTTGCTATGGAATCTAAAGAAATATCAGATATGTCTGCTACGCCTAATTTTAACACACAAGTAACATATACCATTCCAAGAGATACCGCAGATTTAGTTCATAAGATGTATTTTGAAACAATTTTACCAGATCCTGGAGCAGGCGATATATGTTATTGTCCATATCCTGGGGAGAAATTATTAAAGAAAATGTCATTACTAATTGGTGGAACAACTATAGATACGCAATACTCAGATTGGCTTCATGTATGGAATGAATTATCTTTAAACACAGAACAAAAGTTAACATATGAATTAATGGTAGGACATAGAAATAATCTTGTAATTGATAGTAGTGGTGGAGCGGTCATTTCTGGTTTAATATCTGTTCCTCTACAATTTTGGTTTTGTAGAAATGCCGGTTTATCATTGCCGAGAAAAGCTCTTGAGAGAACAACTGTTGAAGTATATATTGAGTTTGAAACACGTGCAAAAATGGGTAGAAGTAAAAATACTTCTTCTGGTATGGCGGCATCTACTTTAGCCAGTGGTTTAAGTTTATCAAGTTCTAAACTATACGCCGATTTTATATATTTAGATACAGATGAAAGTAGGCGATTTTTAGCTTCGCGACACGAATATTTAATAGAACAAGTTCAAATAGCTCCGGGACCTGACGGACATACTATTAATTCAACTGGTACTACAACACTTAAACTAAATTTTACTAATTCAGTAAAAGAACTTATATGGATAACTAAAAATAATGCTTTAACAAGCACTTCAAGTGGTACTGGTGTAAATGATCATTTTAATTATACTAGGGGTATGAATGCTGATGATGCTGCTAATGAGTTTCAAAGATTTAGAATTCACGGAACATCTGAAAATATTGCTGGAAATCTAACTTTAAGAGATGATCCAATGAAAGAAGCAAAAATTCAGTTTAATGGTGATGACCGCTTAAGTGCAGGAAATCGCAACGCACAATATTTTAATCTCGTCCAACCATTCTATCA
>CALBXV010000275.1 GCA_937890045.1 uncultured archaeon | reverse complement strand
TATATTATTACCAGCATTTTATGGATATAGTAGAGGGTTTGAAGAAACAAGATATGTTTTTGTGGTATTGCCCATTTTGTGTATTGCATCATTATTTTTAATTCAGAGAATAATTTTGAATGTTAAGAAGCAAAATGTGGTAATATTGGGGTTAGTTACATTGGTTATAGTTAGTTCTATAATTTATCTGGATTATAGACAGCCAGATTACGAACATGAAAAAGAAGCAATCCAAGTTGCACAATTTGTTCATGATTTACCTGGAAAAATTAATGATTATGGTCATGAATCTTACTATGTTGAAGTGATTAAACTGGAGAATGTGAAATTTCCAATATTGAGTTCAGATATAGAATTAAAATCTGCAGTACTTCTTAAAGGAGAATCAATCAACGAGATCCTCATAAATGCAAAAGAAAAAAATTTGTCATATTTAGGCATTACAGAAAAAGATAAGATTTTGTCAAAGATTTTTTATGAAGAAAATAATTATCCGTTTCTTAAAAAAATCTTTGATTCCGATGAATTTTCTTTTAATTTTAAAATAAAGATTTTTGAAATAGATTATTCTAAAATGGATATTTAAAAAATTAAAAAGTTATTTTCTATAAGTGGTATTAATGAATTCGGATAATTATCCATCTCTAAAGTTAGTTTTCCAACTCTGATTTAATTCAATTGTTCAAAAAATGAGAGTAGTGAAATTGATATAGAATAAAAAAAGCCGAAAAATAGTGAAAGTGTCAAAATTTTTTAGATATTGGTTTTATTTTAGAATTGGATGGAGTCAATATTTTGCGTTTATATTTGCCGCTGTTAATACTCTCACAGTAACATATTTTTTGGCTGTTGAAAATTATCCTATTTTAAATACAATCTTCCCTACTTTTGTTCATTATATTGTAATTATGGTTTTAGCAGGTGTTCCAACATTACTACTAATTGGTTATGCACATTTTAAACGAACAGAGGGATTCAAAGCTGAAGCTGATGTATCTATGGAATCAAATCCACACATGAAAAGAATTTTGGACAATTCAGAAAAGACTTTAGAACAACATTTTCAATTAACTGAATTATTAATAAAATTTGGAAAAAGTGAGAAAATGTCTAGTGATGAATTAGCTAAAGTTAAACAAATTCAAGATGAATTAACTGAATATATTAAAAAGAAAACTATGTAGTTACAATTCGTTAGATAATAAAATCAAAATAAAAATATACTCTATAACTAATTTTATATAGATTGAATAAAAGTAAAAACTCTAACTTTGAAGTTGGAATTATTGGAGCTGGGGCAATTACAACAACATTACATTTACCACTACTTTCCGCAATTAATTATACTCAACCAAAATACATTGCTGATGTTTACAATCCCATAGAACTAGCAAAAACATACAAAATTAAATCATATAATATAAAAAATTTAGAAAAATTACCAGATTGTGATATTATTTTGATTGCTACACCAGTCGGAGTAAGAGAAGATTACATTAAAGAATTTTCTAAGCGTGGAATTCCAATATTCACTGAAAAACCATTTGCTGTAAATTTAGATGAACATAAAAAACTTCTAAATTATTCGGATGCTATAGGATGTAACTATATGAAGATATGGTATAATACATCTAGATCATTTGAAAATATTTTATCATCAAACATATTTGGAAGGTTGAAGAAAATTTCGATTAAAGAAGGTGGGATTGTCGGTAAAACAAATAGAGGAAGTACTACTTACCAGGCTAATAAAAAATTAAGTGGTGGTGGTGTAATCATGGAATCATCATGTCATACATTAAGTGTTTTATCAAATATTTTTGAAAATATTTCTGTCCATAGTTCTGAAATTATTTGGGAAAAAGATCTAGATGTTGAAGCAAAAATTACATTTAAAGAAAAAAAAGGCTTAGAAATTCCAATAGAATATATGATTACATTAATTCAACCAGTTGAGACTGGAACAACATTATACTATGATGACTGCTACATTACATTTAATCACACAATCCCAAATTCTGATTTTAAAGTTCATAGCTACAATAATTCAAAAACTTTCAAAATAATGAATGAATCAATTCTTGCAAACTCTCCACAACAAGCATATTACTTGACATGGAAAAATTTTATTGATAAGATTAAAACTGGAAAAACATTAGATGCATCTAAACTAACATCAATTAAAACCACTGGATTAATTTCACAGATTTATGATTTAGGTAATAAAAAATGAAAATAGCAATTGTAGGTGCAAATGGTAATGTGGGAACAGAATTAAGTTATTTATTAAAAGATGATTGCGATGTTATTCCAATTGTAAGAAATAGAATTGGTTCAGTATTTTTAGAACATCATGGAATAAAATGTAGAATAGGTGATTTAACAGATTCAAATTCTGCTAAATCAATATTAGGAGATATTGATGTAATTGTAAATTCAACCTGGGTTTCAGATAGATTTTCAGGTTCACAAAATCAAACTAGTAAATTAATCAATAAAACTATTATTGAAAATTGTTTTAAATATTCAAAAAAAGATGCTGTAATAATTTATCTTAGTACAATTCGAGCTTTTGCAAGTGATGTCGACCCAAAAACCTCAAAGTTTTTCCCACCTAGATACGATGTTGAAAAACAATTCTTAGAAAAGATCATGAAGAAAAATTCCTCTAAATATAATAAAAAAGGTATTTCATTTAGATGTGGTCATGTTTTTGGAGATGGACAACCAAGTACAAGAGCAACTAAGAAATTATTATACGAAAATGATAAACTAATACTAGAAGCGGATCCTAATTCTTCATCAAATATCTTGCATATTGTTACATTAAAGGATGCAATTTTCAAATGTCTTGATAAAAAAATTAAATCTAACACATATTCACTAGTTAATAATCCACAATGGACTTGGGAAGAAGTTTTTGATTTTTATAATAAACATTGTAAATTAGAATTTACAAGTTTCCATTCTGATAAATCAGGATCAAGTCAAATAATCTATAAATTATTGAAAGGTAAACGAAAATATTTAATTCCAATTTTATACTGTATGCCTAAAAGATTTGAATCAAAAATAATTATGGAGTTAGGTATCAGAAAATATAAATCTGAAATTGCAAAATTAAAATCGGAAGAAAAGATTACAAATGGAAATTTTTCTTATTTGCCAATTCCTGGAATGCAATTACCTAATTTGTC
>CALBXV010000274.1 GCA_937890045.1 uncultured archaeon | reverse complement strand
ATATATTGTATCGGCTAGCTTCTTTCCAATTCCAGGCACCTCAAGAATCTTTGAATCTTGATTCTTAATTATATCAACTACCTCTGTTCCGAAATGATTTACCATCCAATCAGCTCTAGAAGGACCAATTCCTTTTAGAAGACCAGATCCAAGAAGGGCAGCTACTCCCTCTCTAGTGTTGGGTACATTCCGTTTATACTCTTTAACTTTAAATCTTATACCGTAATCAGATTTTTCAAAATGTCCATTTAATTTTAAATGTTCACCTATAACAACATTCATATTTCCAAGAATAGTATGATGCTTATTGCTATCATCTTCTGACAAGTTGGCTATACTAAAGCCTTCCTTTGAATATATAATATTTTCTATAATACCTGCTAGTTGCATAATGTTCTCTCTAATTTAAATTTATGCCAGAGAATGATATAATTATAATTAATAATCATAAGATTCTAAAAAGGATAACCTGAATCTATCTTTGTAATAAACTGGAGGATTTTGTAATATACAAAGATCTCTGGCATTTAATAGTATGGGAATGTTCAGGGTAACTGTTATACTAATATCCATGTTTCGTTAGGTGATCAACCTGATAGCCTAGTCCATTCCCAATATATAGGGCCGCAAAGGACCCAACCAGCCATCGTAGTGCTCTACTAGCTCTCCTAATTGAGTTCACAGACTTCAATTTCAGACCAAGTCTGTTCTTCTTCCATACATGTATCGTTATTACAGAATCGATCTACCTCTGCTTCCTCTCCGGAAATAGTACCGAATGTTAATCTACCTAGTTTTGAAATTAATTGTTTATATTTCTTTTTACTAATTTCCTCATAAGGCATTTGGGCATAAGCTCCAGCTTTCATTCGAGGAAGAAAACTTATTCCTTTTAATTGATACTGAAAATATTGTAATGCATACTCTAATTGAGGTCCCTCTGTTTTAGGATCAAATGTAACAGTACAGGATACTTGATTATCTGCCCAATACTTCTGCATAAAAGCAGCTATGGATAATTGTTCCCACATAGAAACATCACCAACTGTCCGAATTCCTTTTCCCATATCAACAGGAACCTCTACAACTATAGTAGAATCTTCGCTACCTTTAGCTGGTTCAGTATGATATCCTGCCTTTCGTAAAGGCTCTAGTAGCTCACTATGTTTTGAAATTCTCATCCTTCTAATATAAAAACGACTTTCTGGGAAGTGAACTCCAGGAGTAGCGCCTGCTAACAGAGATACTGTACCAGAGGGTTTAACTGATGTAGTTTTTATAGATCTAGGTACAGCTAACCAATCTGAGTACTGATTATCATATTCTTGTAAAGCAACATAGCCCTCCTCTAACCAGTTTTTAAACTCATGCAATCCATTATTAGTAATAAACTGCGCAACACCAGAAACAGAAGTTCCTATTCTACGATTTCTTAACGCAACCCTATTAGTTTCGGACCACTGAGTCTTGCCTAATGTAACTGTTTTAGCATATAAATAGGCATACTTAAGAGTTTTTATAAAGTCTTCTAGATCATCATGATTATTTGGAAAGGTCTCTACTAAGCAGCACAATTCATAAGATTCCAAGCTCTGCTCAAGACATGGATTTCCTCCGCTTACGCGGTGATCTTTCCAGTCTTTTCCGTTACGTACTCTAGAATAAGCCTGCATATTTTCTAGCCAAGCAAATCCAGGTTCTCCATTGTCTACGATACGTTCACAAGCAGGCCCATAATCCATACCTAACTCTGCAAATACAGAATTATTTGAGGTCCAGCCATACATTTCTCTGTCTGGGTTTAATTTATAATTCTTTAGATTTAAGTACTCATCCGAGTATGGATCCCCAAATACTATCTCTGCAGTACGTCTAACATTGCCTGCAACCACACATTTACCAATAAGATTCTGTATATCTACAATAGTAGTTACACTTATAAGTTTTCCTGTATTTTTCTCTAAAACAGAACTAATCTGTTCATGAAGTTCTTGTAAGGGGTCAGGACCTGAGGCAACACCCCCAAAACCTTTAATAACTTCCCCGGCAGGTCTCACCAAGCCATAGTCGAATTTTATAGGAGCACCATAAGTAAAATATGAATCAAGTAAGAGTTTAACACTTTCTATCCATCCTTCTCTAGTATCTGGAATCTCATAAAAGTCTGTTTGTTTATCTTTATTTTGTCCTTTGACCTCAAATGATTCAGCTCCTTTAGTATCGAAGCCTACTCCCACGCCTAACATTGAGGCATCCATAAGAAAAGTAAAAGGTTTACTAAGATCATTCTTTAGGTTTGCTGTACTTACAAACCCACAATTATTTAAAGCAGCATAGAGTTCCTTTTTTTCTGTTAAATCAGTTCCCATGCTCCATAAACCTCTACCAGGTGGTAAGAATTTCATTCCCCAAATCCTGGCATACATTTCTTGTGCACTCCTTTGGGCTTGCCAAGCATTCCATCCAAGCTGGTGATGATTTATCCAATTCATCTGCATTCTGTATGTACCTTCTACAACTCGGCGAACTGTTTCCCACCATCGTTCATTTTTACCATTTTCTTTAATTCTAGAATAAGTTCGCATATATACTAGCTCTCCTAATCCATTGAAACCAAATGGCGGCTTCTTACGTCTGTACTTATCTATAAAGTTATCTGATATTTTAAAATCCATTTTATAACGCTCCTATATACATAGTTAGTATACCTACAAGGCCCCCAACTATTCCTCCTAATACTTTAATCCCTCTTAGGGATTCCTTTGCTAATTTTCTTACCGTATCTTCAAAATGATTTGCATCATATTCTTCCATTTGATCCTGTAGAATAGAGTGTATAACTTTTTGTGTATCTTTATCCTGTGCAACAGAAGTAACCATCTTATCATATATATCTTGTCTTTTAAACTCTGGAACAAATATAGAAGTTACCCAATACTTATCTAATATCTTATTAAATAAAGAAAAAGCCTTCTCCTTACTGCCATTGGCCAACGAATCTATAACTATAGAAGAAATGTTTTTTGAGGCAGTCTTAACTATCTTTGTCTTATTCTGTGGAACCAGTCCCGGAGTAAATGGTAATCTAAATCCTAATAAATACATAGGATCTTTTGGTAGAAAAAGCATCTCCAATGCTATTACATTAGTAATCCACCCTATAAACATTCCAGCAAAAGGAGTAATCCAATTCATAATTACTCCTTTACGTCAGAATATTTTCTGAGTATTTCTTTCGTATCCTCTGGAAAAAGTGCGGATCCAAGAATCCAACTTATATAACTAGGATCATTTTCCTCAACATACTGTATAGTTTTGTTATTAAATTTTCCAAAGCTAAAATATATCTGATCCGTATTAGTATCTCTACGAAATCTCCGAGCAAGATCTAACATAGTAGAATCTTTGTAGCTATCTGATAATTCTAATAAACTATCTGACATATTTTTATATACTGTCATTTGAGCCTTAAATATTTCTAACATAATTTCTCTATCAGATAAAGTCTTATCAACCTTATTAGGTTCCAGTGTATATTGAAATAATTTTTCCATATAATGTTTATAAGCTCCTATTAATGTTCTAGGTTCTTTATCCATGTATATTTCTCTTAAATCAATCACACCTGCAGAGATATCAAGTTGTTTTCCTGCAATATAAAACTCTTGAACAAGCATAGGAAGATCAAAAAACTTTATATTATATCCTACTAACGGGCTATTGCCAATAAACTTTTCAAATTTATCAGCTAACGCAGCGAAATGAGGCATACTGACTACATCATCATTACTAATTCCATTAAGTTCTGTGATCTCTTCTGGAATATTAATTCCAGGATTTATAAACTCAGTCATTTTCTCACTAGTCTTATCATCATTATACTTAAGTAAATTAACTTTAATAATACGTGCGTCAGGAATTTTTAAACCAGTAGTTTCGATATCTAAAATAACAAAAGAATTTTCAGTATTCATATTATCTCCTTTCAATTGAAAGATTAATAGACCCGGTTAATAAACCAGTACTAATTAATCTTTGTGTTTCTTCTAAGATTAGTGTATTTAACCTGTCTCTTAAACTATTAATACACATACCCGTTTTAACAGATATAGTTTTTAATACTTTTTCATGATAAAAACTATTCATTACTGCTAATCTTGGTAACCAATAGTTTGCTAACATTTTTTCTCTAATCATATATTCATTTAATATTTCCCACTCAATGGGAAGGATAGGATCCAGGGAAAGAAAGGCATCTATTCCATTTTTCTTAATAAATTCATCAGGATCACTCCCAGAAGGCAACTGTAATAAATATAAATCTTTGCCAATAGAGGCATGATACTTATTATATAGTTTCCTAGTAGCTTTTGTGCCTCCGTCGTCAGCATCTAGACAACTTACAACAAGATTAAACTCCTTTATTAGAGCTACATGCTCATCAGTAAAAGATGTGCCAGATATAGCAACAGCAGATCTAATTCCATTAGAAGCTAATGTTATGACATCTGCTTGACCCTCTACCATATATAGAACCTTACTATCTTCTTTATTTAACGCTGCTCTAGCTCTATGTATATTATATAATATATTTCGTTTTGAAAAAATAACAGAATTAGAAGTATTAATATACTTCCTATTATTTCCACCCACATAATCCATAGCTCTTGCGGTAAAACCAACTGGTCTTCCTACAGGATCATGAATTGTAAATATGATTCTATCATCAAAGAATATAGATCTAAAGTTTGGATTCTTAGTAAGAAATCCAACATCCGTTAAAACTTTATCAGAATAGTTAGTTCTTAAATAAGATAATAACTTATTATAGTCTGAAATTCCTCCAATATTAAATTCCTTTAATATTTTGGCATCCCATCCTCTCTTTTCAGCATACTCCTTAACAGGTAAGTATGAAAGATGGTTTGATATTTCCCGAGTAACATTGTATAAATCAATTTTATACTGTTCCTTAACTGTCCTTTTTTGTACCTTAAAATTTGGAAAAGGAAGTGTTAGACTATCTGATAAATGTCTAACTGTTACATCATAAAATCCAGGCTCAGTTCCTCTTGGATACCCATGTAGTTGAGCAGCTAGATCAAAAATACTACCACCTATATCACAAGCAAAGCAGTGCCATACAGGATCTCCACCGCGTCCTATTCCTAATCTAAAAGGTTGATAACTTTTATGTTCCTTTATCGGACATTTTCCGGAGGTATTTATTTTTAAATTGATTCCATACTTTCCCAAATATTCTGGTAACTTCTCTAAGTAAGGGTTTAATAGCTCATTCATATAATATTTCTTACTCCATAACTGAAATTTTTATAATATAATTTTTGATTCAGGACCATTCGTCCCTAAACTACTGTTCGCCAATATAGGCACCTCGTAACGCTTGTAATGTATTACTAGATAACGCCTGCTTTTTTTCAAGAAAGTCCATTAATTCATAAAGTACCGTCTCTGATTTTCCATCTATTACCTTATTAATAAGCAACGATGCTATAGTATAGAGTGGGGGTAAACTGTAATGAGTATCATCCAAAGTTGATTTATACATCACCCAGTTATCCTCTATTTTTAAGGTTTGAATCGAAGTAATCTGCATACAATACTTAATAGTAGATTCTGCGATTCCGAGTTCCACCGAGAGTTCTGTTACAGTAGGCTCTCTTTCATAATCGACTAGCCATCTTTGAGTTACTTTAGATATTGAATAAGCTAGGTGCTGTAAAAACACTGAGCCTTGTCTAACCTGAAATGCATTGTTCATAATAAAACGTTGCATTTGTGTTTTAACATCCCGATAATAATAAGTTATCATCTTTGCCTTCTTGGTTTCATCCCAAGTTCCCAGCTTTTTCATAAAAGTAATAATACCCAGTTGCATAAGATCTAACGGATCAATTCTGTCTCCGCCTTTCATAGAATTAAGCACTTGGATAGCAATCTCTGCTAAAATAGTAATATTATATGAAATTAACTCCGTAAGTATCTGCTCCTTTGTGACTCCACTTGAAGCTCTATACTTACGTATAAGTTTCTTTTCATACTCTGCAGAGATATGACTATTACCCTTAGATACTTGTTTTACATATCGATCTAATCTCTCGATTCCTTCTCGAGATAAATTTGATACTCTCATTCATCTTTTTCTCCATAAATATATTAAGCTTGTCATGCAAGTCTAATTCATTTCTGCCTTAGAAAGAGATGAGACTCCTGCGGAGACATCTACTCTAAGATCTACCTTTAAGCTATCGTCAACTGATACTTCCATGATCTCTACTATAGACTTCTCTGCAGCGCTAATATCGCTTACTGGAACCTCTATAATATTCTCATCATGTATTGTAAGTAGTGGGTACCAATTCTTATCTTTCCATTTATGGTCTGCATCTACTAGACTTTCCTTAATAATTTGGGCCCCCAGGCCCTGTATTAACATATTAATAGCGCTTAGAACTTCGCCACCTTCCTTTAAAATATGTCTTATTCTACCATAGGCATTAATCAAATGTCCATAGTTTTGTATATTATATTTTTGATCATCAAACCACCTTTTTACGGCAGGAAAGGTATTAAAGAATGCGTCAATATAACCAGTACACTCCTCCTTAGTTTTGTCAATGCCCATTCCTTTAAAGGTTTCTTGTAACCCAGCAGGACTTCCACCGTATAGAGTTAGAAAGTTAACTGTCTTCGCAATAGTTCTAGCTTCTTTAGCTTGTTTTTTATTTGTTTCTATTCTAGAATCCATTAACTTCTTCCACTTATCAGGAGTGGTTCCAAGTATTGCTGAGGCAGTAACAGCATGCATGTCCCCATTAGGATCATCTGGATCCTTTTCTCGTTTTAGGAACACATCATATAGTTCCTGACAACCTGAAACTGCTGCCGCTAAATATAGTTCCATATTTCTATAGTCTGCTGCAATAAATTTCATACCATTTCTGGGAATATATAATCTTCTAAGATCATAAATATATGTTTTATTAACATGTTCACATCTTTTGCAAGTATATCTACTTCTAGTAATATCTACTGTATGAGTATCCTCTAGAATACCAGTGTCATCCTTAAATATCATAGAACAAGCAGAACATTTAGTTGGCACTGCTGGAACTGCTCTTGGGATATTCTGTAGATTTGGCTTGTTTGAGCTCATCCTTCCAGAAGTAGTCCCAATACTCTTTATATTAGCATGTATTAACCAATCAGATCCAACCTGATGCTTTAATTCATCTATGGCATCGATATATGTTGATTTCATCTTTAACAGATGTCGATATCTTATGATTAAATTAACATATGACTCTAACTTAGAGGGGTCCCACTTTCCTGGGCTCTTATAAGGCTTTAGTGTATCTGTATTGATAATACTATCCTTTGCTAGATTCCACATCTTTGAATAGCCCATTACCATAACTTTTAGAACTTTCTCTTGAGCACTCATTTTGCCAAACTTTTTATTAAAACGATCTAAGAAATAATCTTCAAACAAAGAACTAATAAACTCTACTATTCTAGGGTTAGAACTCAAGTTCATAACAGCAGTTGAAATAGAATAGACAGCATTTTTGGTCTCATTTAAATCAATCTCGACCGCTTGTCTGAGTTTGTTTAAATAATCTATATCCAAGCGGATCCCCTTAAGATGAGCATCCGCTAAGACCTTAACAACCTCTAATTCTATGGGATATATCCTATTCATAAGTTTTCCATCTGTAAAATTATTACTTTCTTCTTTTACTAATTTACTAGTCTTATTAAATAATGTTAAAGCATTAATAGCATCGTCCACAGCATACTCTAAAGCATTAGCAGGATTTACATCAGTAAAGGTATTTACATCAGAAGACTCTAAGACCCCTTTAAATTTCTTAGGTACTACATTAAAATGAATATACATTTGGTCTTTTAAACCAATCCTAGAATTCTCATTATGTAAATAGGTCATAATCATAGAATCATGGGTCCATATATTATTAGTAGCATCTAGCTTAAATATATTCAATCCCATTCTTTTTAACGCAGCATAATCATAGTATAAATTATGCCAGATGGTCTGTTTACTTGGATCTTCTACTATTCTTTTAATAACAGGCTTAACTATAGAGTCCCAATCAAGTTGAGTTACATTAGAAACACTATGATATATAGGAATATAATATCCCTTATTTTGTGTTCCTGCCAGCGATATTCCAACTACTTTAAAGTCATCTTTCCATACCTCTAATCCAGTAGTCTCTGTATCCATTCCAATATAGGTATACTGATTTAAGTCTTTTTCCATCTCGATTAATTTTTCAATGCTATCCACTAGAGTATAGTGTCTATCAGTCTCTACTTCATTATGCTCTATAAGGGGCCTTGGAATAGTATCATATATATTTGTATTCTTATCGAAGAAATTATATAAACCCCTAAAGTGGGCCTCCACTGTAGGAACAGCTGCGGTAGTTGTTTTAGTGACAATAGGATTAGTCATAAAGTAACACCATCTCTCTCTACCTAGAATTCTGCTTTTAAAAGGAGTTCCAACAGGAACACTATTTCTAGTTTTATTATCTATTAAACTTTTTGCGGAATCCTTACCAAGAAATAGAATAATAATAGGATCTATCTGCTTTATTTCCTGAAGAAGATAGCGAGAGCACGCTTTGTATTCTGCTACCTTAGCCTTAATTATATTATTTTTATCAGTACTAGTACATTTTACTGCATAAGTAAAAGTACAGTCTGTTTCGAGAAGCCCAGTATATTTAGATAAGTAATTATTGAATATGGTTCTAAATGGTCCGGAACATGCTATAGTATTTTTGTGTTCTTCTACAAATGCCTGTGTACCCACTACTAATAATTTACCAGTTCCATTAGATGCTACAGGAAAAAGAAACTCCTTTCTTAAATCTGGAGCATAGTGACATAAAGAACACTCCTTTGTTTTAAGATAAGATTGAGCCTTTAATAATTTTGCCCTATCCTTGACCTGTAAAGAATCAACATCAAGCACATTAGCTCCCATTAGTTTTATTTTCATTCATATATATTGTAGCTACAGTCTTTAAATCATATCGCATATCATCAATACTCTTTTGAATATCTACTAATTCGAATCTTACTTCAGGTTTATCTTTAAAGCCGTCCGCCCAGCGTACCTTCATAAATAATTTATGAAATTCCTTATTTATTTCAGAAAGTTTTAAAACAGAGTCTTTAGGGGAAGTCATAGCCAAGACTAAGACCTCTTCCAAATCTGTGGTAACTGCCTGTCCAATCTGATCGAGAAGTTTTGAAGTCTCTCCTCTTCTATTGGTATTCTTTGTAAATAATTCATTATATTTCTTCATTCTTTTTCCTATTTAATGGTGTGGGGCGTTGCCCCACACCTGCCTTAACCAAACGTAATTAACCGTTATTAGGCTGCCATTTATGCCAGCCCTTGGTCTGCGTATCCCAACTTCCATCACTATTCTTTCGTTTTGGGAACAGTCCACCGCCTTCTTTCATTTGTCCATAGGAAAGCGCAGCTCCACATTTTAAGCATTTCTTTTCATAATAATCATTTCCATCAATAGTTCTGACAGAATACGATGTATTAGCAGAATCGCACGCTCCACAGTTTTCATGATCAAAGATTTCCTGAAACTTAGAAATACCCTTGAAGATATCCTTCTGTGAATTTCCATCGATATCCGCACTGATGCGTTTATCTGTGGTTGTATAGGTTACTTTCATGTATAATCTCCTATCTATTAGTTAATTGAGCATAATAAGCTATTAATAGCCCATCACAATCATTTTGACATTTTGCTTTGGGGAATAATTGTTTTCCCTTACTTAATGAGGCCTTCTTTAACGCCGCTGTACCTTTGATACCTGCGGGAAAAAGTCTCTTTTGCCATTCTTTAGAGTCTATATAGTCATAAGAAAGGCATAACATTTCTAGTACTATAATAGTTGCTTCAAGGGAACGAAGAGCAGAAACAGTTGCCTTAAATCTACCAGGATTAACCATTGGTCTCTCTAACAGAACCATACAGTTCTTATCCTTATAGGCCTTAAGAATTTTTGTGAATTCTTCAACATCAATTCTTGTGATGTTTTGTTTCTTTTTGGTATAACTTAGTTCCTTTTTAACTGGAGTCTGAATAAGAGTATAACTACTAGTATCAATAATTCCAATTGAGCCAGTTACTCCATTATCTATACCAATATACACTTTACTCATGCTATGAATTTACATATAAATATAGCAGTAGAACAAGACAAATTTAGAACGAATATAGTTTCACCCTTGT
>CALBXV010000273.1 GCA_937890045.1 uncultured archaeon | reverse complement strand
TACCAGTATGTACCATCACAAGAAATATCAATCGTATCATTAATTGCGCCAGCATTTAATGTAAGAGATGATACAGTCTCATGAATGTCTCTACCAGTATTGGATGCGTGATCAGTGCCATAACTACCGTGATAATAGATTAGGCTTGCACCACCAGATATCACATGCTCACTATCATCGCCAGATATAACTTTAAAGCTATGTCCTTTGAAAGTGTTTGACATGGTGGGTAGTGTGATAGTAATTGCGCTTCCAGATAAGACGAATGTTTTACCATGATCGGATGATCCATAGGTAAAACTTGAAGTCTTACTTTCGACAGCCGCAATCGTACCTCCTATGTAAGGTCTTGCCATGATAAACCCCCTTAATCAGTTATACTGAATAATTTATGAGATTCCAACAGGGTAATACCCACACCTTCGTCAGACATGTACTGATCTTTCACACCGTCAAACGCATCATCAGTTTTGATGTTGGTCTGATATACAGGTGGACGATATACAGCATGGAACAGATTTTCCTCTGAAACCACGACCATATACTTATTGTAAGGCCCACGAAGTACAGGTGTTGGAACCAGCATAAGGACACCGTGAGGTGTCTCAAGCTGACGATAATTAAAGCCCAATGTGTTCCGTTCCGTTGGCCCCATATGGATATTCCATCCAGAACTGCCAGCGAGACCAGAAGCACCCTCTATTTTTGACCAGTAACTCATTGCGCCACGACCAGCAAAAGCGATCTTAGAGCCAGCCTCTGGGACATACTGGAAAACTTTTTCCATATCATCCACAAAGCTGTTATAGCTATATGTCGCTTCACTAATTGTGAAGTTGTTCTGATCGTCACCGCTAGATGCGCCATACCTTCTGATAGCTTCAACTACGCCTGTGGTAGTACGTACAGTATTACCATCAGCATCAGTTGTGCTTCCATCCGCGAAAGTCTCGGAGCCTGCACCGCCTGTACTCAGGTTTGTGCCTGCTCTGGAGCCACCAAACAAGAACGCACGTTCTTTCTGGATCTTATGCTCTTGAGACTTCATTAGACGTAAACGAGCTAGTTCCGAAGATTCGCCACGAAGAGCGGCAGCTTCTAGAGTACCAGTGATTTGTAGCGAGGTTTTGAAGATCTGAGTGGAGTTATAAACTACATTCAGTTCATCAGACCAAGCCTCGGGGGCGGTTGTACCTTCCCCGTGTGCATTACCAACAACAACAAATACGTCATTATCAGCTACATCTAATGCATTACTAGCATGATTAAGGTTTTTATACTTAATCGTGTCAGAGTCTGTTATTGATGAGATAACAGCCAACCCTCTAAGGGTGTCTTTATCCGAGTTCCATACCTGACATACGAGACCTAACCAGGAATTATCACATGAAGATGAAAGCCC
Source organism: uncultured archaeon (assembly GCA_937890045.1). Next base: position 2,888 of record CALBXV010000273.1, on the reverse strand, counting down.
GACTATTCCATCGACATCCATAGCATCACTTTCGCTGTCACCTGCCGCCAGACTTGCGACATCGGTTGCAGATGAAAACTCTTGCTTTTGCCATGGACTACGATGCTCGAACATCTTAAATAGTGGATCTGTTGGAGTTCTTTGTTCACGATTGGCCACTACCGTAGTAAAAGGTGCTACATCCGTCCAAAGTTCTTTTACAACCTGTGGACTGATATAGAAATCCCGCCGATCTGTGAATAATACTCCTGAGCCACTAAGGTTCTTTGCTACTGCAGCCATTATTATTTCCTTATTGTGCTATGAGAAAGTAGCGAAGCATTGAACATGTCTTCATCTGAAACAGGCGGTGTTTGCACTCCAGGTTGAGCTACTGCTGTAGTCGGAACCTTGACTGCCTGTGCCTGTTGTGTGAAGTCTTGTGCTCTTTGTTGACTTGCTACCCTCTCAGGTGAAGGAGCGTTCTGTATTTCAAATAGCTTAGCGAGAACATCAAGAGTTACGTTTGAAGGATCTTGCGCCCATCTGATAAACTCAGTAGTTTTGCCGTCATTCCAGCCATACGCATTCTTTGCTTGTACGTAAGCCTGTCCGATCATAGCATCGTTTTGCTGCTCGGCCATTTTCCTATCTTGGACAATCTGCCTTGCATGCTCCAGGCGTTTTAAATACTCATAACGCTGGTCTTGATACTTCTCTTTTGCCATTCTGAAATTGAAAGAATCGCTCTCAGGATCATTATACGCATCGACCTCATTATAGGATACGGGTTTTTCTGGTGGCAGGGGCTCCTTCAACAGATCATCCTGTGGCCTAGGTTGTGTTCTGTTGGAGACTGGTGCATTATTTTGCATAGCGTCTACTGCTCTCTTATAAAGATTCAGTTCCTTAGCCATGGCTTGTGCATCATTCTTGGCTTTGTCTGCCTGTGATTGCCAGTATGCCATCCTATTAGGGTCGTCTTTTGCAGATTCCTCTTGCTGTCCAGCAACCTCACTGCCCTGCTCGGTTTGGACTTCTTCTGCTATTTCTAGCGGTGCCTGGGTAATTGAAGGCTCGGGCTGTACGGTATCTGCACTAGGATTATCATACTGAAATGATCCATCCAATACTTCCTGAGCTTCAGCATTACTTGTTTCTTGTTCCATTATTCCTCCAATGGTATTATTCCGTTGTTTGTATCTTCAGCAACAACATTCTTAACCTTTTTCAGCTCATCATCCATTCTGGACGAGTGTAGCTTAGTTGCCAACTCTGCCCTGGTTGACGATGCGTGAAGGTCTGTCTTGAACTTCTCCACTTCGACACGTTGCCTAGCATGAACCAATTCACGATTGGCTGTTTGCAAGTCGCCCTGCAAATCTTTAATCTGACGTTGCTGTCCCTGAACCTGGCGTTGTAGTTGAGCTAGTTTAGAGTTTCTATTAACTACATCTTCCACATTCGCAACATCAGTTTGTTTTAGAACTTCAAATTGGTCAATAATACCATTTTTGTAAAGTTCCATGTAATATTCAAATCTTGCATATCTATTAGATGGCAAAGTTGAGCCAGATACTACAACCACATCATACTTACCAACTGTTATGTCATTTAGCTTCCCAAGAAACTCCCCATTTACTTCATCGTAAATAGGTTCATTAATAGTTATTTCTTTTGGTGCGTGATTGGGTTGTAGCAATCTCAGCACTTTCATAGTCGTATAGGTAGCCTGTAGATACTGTATTACTATCTTTGCCGTTTGATTGATTGCTTCTTCTATGTCATCTCGTTTCGATTTTATTCTTCTTTGACCATATTCGTCAATTGCAAGTGTTCCCTTATATGTTTGCGGCATATTGGAGGGATCTCCTTGCATTAAGGCATAAATGCCTAAAATTCTTTCTATATCAGCTTTTGCGTCTGACTCATTCTTGTATAGTTCGTTTGGAAGTGGTACTGGGCCAGCTACAATCGGTTGTCCCAGCTCTGGATCAAACTCTATAACAGCCGTACCCGCTCTTCCCCATTCCTCTTCCAGTTGCCTTTTGTTCATTGATCCCCTGGGAATAAGCAATTTTACATTGGTTGAGGAAGATGCATGAGCAACAATAAGCGATCTGATCTTATTTATGTACTCTTGAAGTCCTTTAACCATTGTAACATCGCTAATTGGGTAAGGATTGCGATTGTGGTTATTCATCATGGTTATAATCGGATAATCCTCAAGTGGGAGAACATTGATAAACATCAACTCTCCACCAATGGAAACAACCTGTTTCACCCTATCCAACTCAAACTGGCTAGATAGTATGTCTCCTGTCTCGATAAGATCAGCGAAAGTATACTTCTGTAGGACAGTAGTACTATCTACCATCACAGTTTCATCAATTCCTTCCTCACCCTGCATCATATGGAGTTCCTGGGTGATGGGATTCTGGACTAAATGAAAGGTATCTCCAAATTCCTCATGGATCTTCTTATACTTCTTGACCTCAGCGGGATCTGTAATAACCCGTTGTTCATTCTTATTGTAAATCTTAAAGGCTTCTTGAGCAATATACTGGTCATATTCCTCCTGACTCAATATTTTTTCATCATTGAGCTGGGGATCAAAGGTTCTGTAATGCATAACCTTGATTCTAGTATAACGCTCAATGATCTCTAAAAGCCTTTCGTTCTTATTTCCTACCCTATGAGATTCTATATCTTCTTGAGTAACTATCTGGTCATGTAATCCATGCCTAACCGACTCAACACTGGGAGCAATTGAAGTTTCTTTCGCATTTTTAATTGCTTCTTCCATGTCGGGATACATCTCAATAAGCTGCATCTGGGTATACTTTTTAGAGAAAATTATGTTTGAGGCATCTTTGGAGAAAGGATCTGTCGTAGAAGGACATATATAC
>CALBXV010000272.1 GCA_937890045.1 uncultured archaeon | reverse complement strand
CAGATACGTTTGAAGGTGAACGTAGAGATAACATTTTAAAAATGTGTGAATTTTTTAAAGATAGAATGATGTTCGCACCAGCGAGTGGAGTGGTATATTATCATAATGCATTTCCAGGAGGTTATATTTGTCATATATTAAACGTTACAAAATTCGCTTTAGAATTATATGATACATATGAGAAGTTAGGATTACATACATCAGAATATAATAAAGAAGCGATTGTGTTTTGTACACTACATCACGATTTAGGTAAAGTAGGTAATTTAGAGTATGACTATTATATACCTAATGAATCAGAATGGCATAGAATAAATCAAGGTAAGATGTATGATTATGATAAGAGATTACATTATATGACAGTAACAGATAGGTCTGTGTGGTTGTTAAGTCAGTTTGATATTAAGATGAGTGAAATAGAATATCTTGCATTACGATTAACTGATGGTATGTATGAAGACGCGAATAAACAATATTTTATGGGGTATGGTGAAAATAAAAATTTAAAAACTAATTTACCTTATTTGTTACATAACGCAGATAGTTTAGCTACACGTTGGGAAAAAGAACAATATATGTTTAGTAAAGATTCTGATATAAATTATTCAGAAATTTTACATCCAGAGTTAAAGGTAGAGCGAGTAAAACAAGAAGAAGAATCAGTTGAAAATATTAAAGAAGCAATAACAAAAAATGAAACACCTGATATATTATCACAGAAATCAAAAGATTTGTTTGATGAATTGTTTGGAGATAAATGATGATAGTGGAAATAATATTAGGATTATTTGTATTTATTGAAGGATATGTAATTTGGAATTTATTTAGAAAAACAGAATTACTTGAAACTTGGGTAGAAACATTTACTAGAAGAATCCAACGAGTTCAAGATGATTTAAAAGAAATTGATTCTACTGGTCATTTTGAAGCAGACGATGAAGTGGGTACAATATTTAAACAAATAAAAGATACAACTAAACAATTAAGTACGTTAAAAGGAGAATAATAAGTAGATGCTAGCTAAACAACAATCTAAAAAGGTGGTAGAGGCAATGAAGAAACCCGTTAAAGAAGTGAAGAAAAAAAGAAGAAAAAAGAGTAAAATGTATTTCGGACAACCAGTTCAGGATGCGGTTATTAGATATAATGAATCAACAAATCCTGCAGTTAAAAATGAAATATATAGGACAGAGATTGCTGCAGCATTTGATAAAATGGCAGAAAACTTAATTCACACATTTAAGTTTTATTACTTTGATTATCCATTTACAGAAGTTAAACACGAAGTAGTATCTTTTATGGTAATGCAAATGCCTAAATATAATCCAGATAAAGGAAGAGCGTTTTCATATTTTTCTGTAGTTGGGAAAAATTATTTGATATTAAACAACAATAACAATTATAAAAAAATGAAAATACATGATGGTATTGATGTATTAGATTTTAAACGAAATATACGGTCAGAAACCGTAATAGATGAAGCCTCAGAATTTAATAGAGAATTTGTAAACCAGATGTTAGATTATTGGGAAAATAATATTACAAATATTTTCCACAGACAAAAAGATATATTAGTGGCAGATTCTGTTTTGGAATTATTTCGTAAAAGACAAAATATAGAAAATTTTAATAAAAAAGCTTTGTATATTATGATTCGTGAAATGACAGGTTCTAATACTCAACATATTACGCGAGTTGTGAATCAAATGAAAAAGTTTTATTTTAACATGATGGCAGAATTTACCCAAACGGGACAAATAGATACATCTAATACAGGAAGTATATTTTAAAGGAGATATAAGATGCCAAAACCAAAAAAAACAACGAGAAAAACAACAACTCGTAAAACAAAAACTACTACACAAGATAATGGATTTCTTACAAGAGTAGTTAGAGGCGCTAAGAAAATCTTTTCACCACCTAAGTAAACTTGTGTCGTAACTGACACGAAGTATGGGGCTGTAGCTCAGTTGAGAGAGCGCCGCACTTGCACTGCGGAGGTCGCAGGTTTGATCCCTGTCAGCTCCACCAACTAACAAGACAAGTAAAGAGTAACGATTGGAGATTCGACTTTACGGATAGTTAAAGATGTATGGAGCTTGTCTTGTTATAAAATATAAGACTTCATTAACAAACTTAGGTCAGCCGTATTAGGGTTGAAGTTTTATCCACAAAAAAAGGGGAACTTTTCAGTTCCCCTTTTACGTGCTTAATAGTGTAGGACTATCAAACTATTCCGTACCTACTTACGAAATAAACCCACCAACACCAACAAGGCGACGAGTCCGGCGAAACCCGATTCGCCAAACTTGTTTATGATGGATGTCAGGTTACCTATAACATTAACGCCAAAGATACCAGTTCCAAAAATTACTTCAGAAACAGCACCTATAGCTACAAAAGATAATAGTAAATGAGCTAAGTCATTTACATATCCATTGATCATTGTTATGAGTTCCTTCATGGTTTTCTCCCGTTAGTTAGAAACAAAAAGGTCTCTCAGTTAACAACCAAGAAACCTTCAATAATAACTATTATAACAATAAATAATAAATTTCAATATATATTTATATATCAATGTTTTTAGGTTATATAATATTTATTATTGAGTAATAACATTTAAGGTGAATTATGGCTATAGATTATGAAATCTTTGAGGGAAAATCACTTTCCTCTTTATTTAAAGATATATACAAAAATACAGAGTTTAATCGTAAACAACTTGACGTATTAACAAAAGAACTTGTTCAGTTCATTAAAGACGGTGATACAGCCGTACAGATAGTACCTATGATAAAAGAGTATCTGGAAATTAATGTTAAAAATGATGACCAACTTGTTAAGATGGCTGGTATTGTACAACGACTTATTTCCGCTGAAAACAGAGTTAGTTCAGAAGATGAATTTGGTTTATCAGATAAAGAAAAAGAACAACTACTTACAGGATTAGAGGATAGTATAAAAGATATACAAATGGAATCAGATAAAATACATAGTAAAATAGAAAATGTAAAAAAGGTTAACTAAATGGCATATAGACAAAAAATATCTCAGGATACTACTACAAGTATACCTGGTGGTATTCCTACAATTGGTAAAGTAATTAGTCTAATTAAACAACAAATTAATCATCAACAATTTGATTTTTATGAATTAGAAACATTTGAAGTAACTAAAGTTTTACTTGATTATGAAGATTTACCAAAACAGAAAGACGGTCATCCAGATTATTCTTTTTATGGTGCTGTGGCAGGTAGATTTGTAGTTAATAAATCTCAAACTATAAAACCTGAAGATGGACCACAATTAGTAAGACCGTTAGACCCAAAAATAAAAAATTATCCTGTTGTTGGTGAGTTAGTTGTTGTAGCTAATTATAACGGCAAAAGTTATTACTGGAATACATTAAATAATTTTAATTTAGTAAATGAAAACTCAGTTCCTGGTATAAGTTATATAGGAACTGGAGAATCACCACCAATGGCACTTACAAAATTTGGAAAAAGATTTGAAAGAAATGGATCTATTAGACAAGTAAAGGCAGAAGAAGGTGATTTAATATTACATGGTAGATTTGGTAATTCTATAAATTTAGGAAGTAATGATAATAGTCCAGTTATAAAAATTCGGTCTGGACAACGAACTGATGTACAAGGTATAATTAAGAAAAAAGATAAACCTGATATAAAAAGTTTAAAAAATATTATTAATCGTGGAGGACCTATACCAGAAGATATTAATAAAGATAAAAATTCTATATATTTATCTACAGATAAAAAATATACTATACGTAATTCAAATAGTAAAATTGGTCCATTAGAGGCAAGTGGTAATTCTATTATTATAAATTCAGATAAATTAATATTTAATGGTAGAAATGGAAATGTTAATATTAGAGCCTCAAAAAATTTAGTTCTTGAAGGTGATGAAGTTTTTGTAAATGCTACAAAGGCTGAGAATATAAAATTAGGTGACCCCAGAGCGAAATTTATACCAACTGTTAATAGTTCAGAGTTAGTAAAAATAATAGATGGTATTATAAAAGCAATATCTGATGGAGCAAACGCGTTTACAACTGAAACTGGAGCTGGTAAAACCATACAAGCGCTATTAAAATTGCTACCCGATACAAAAAACATTTTAAATAAAAATGTAAAAGTGGCAGACCCAAATTTTAAATTACCAGATTTACCTAAGGTACCTGAAATACTAGAAATACCTGAAGTAAAATTACCTGATATACCAAAACCAGATATATCAAACATAGATATTGACATGGAAAAACTAGAAACATTAGAAAAAATAAAAAATCTGTAAGGAGTTAATTATGACTAAACAAGAGTTACAAAAAATCATACAAGAAGCAGTTCGTAGAGAAGTTAAAAAAGAAATAAAAAAGATATTTATTAAAGAGGATACTACCACTCAATTAAAGGATGTAGTTTCACACAGTTCAAAACCAAATAAAGTAAAACAGTACACTAAAAATAAATCTTTAAATGAAGTTTTAAATGAAACTGTTGGATTAGTTAAATCAGAAAAACAAACTGGTGAATATCCAACTATGGGTGGTGGAACTTTTGATACTTCACGTATGAGTGAACTTATGGGTTATGGTAAATCAGAAGAGGTTCAACGTGATATGGTAGCTGTAGATACTCTTCAAAAAGCAGGTAAATCGTTGGAAGAAGTTCCTGAACACGTAACAAATGCTTTAACAAGAGATTACAGTGGTTTAATGAAAGCTATGGATAAAAAAGGATAAGTAGATGGCTTCAAGTGCAAAAGAATTAGATTTAAATCCAGATGTTTATATAGGATTAACATATCCTATTAGACAAGGTACTAATACAGATTTTGAATTAACAAAGTCTTCTTTTGAACAAGCAGAGTATAATTTAACAAATTTACTTTTAACTCAACGAGGAGAAAGACCATATCAACCTGAATTTGGTAGTAATTTAAGAAGACTTTGTTTTGAACAAGTAGATGATGAGTTAATTGAATCAATTGAGTTAGATGTTAAAAATACAGTTGAACAGTGGTTACCTTATATTATTATAAATGAGATAGAAGTTTTAACGGATGATGGTAACGCAAGTAAAATTTATGTACAAATAAAATATTCAATTACTATTGAATCATTTAAAGAAAATACTGTATTAGTAGCATTTGATTCAATAACTTAAATAGGAAATATAAATGGCTCGAACAAGTATAAAAAAGAACGTAGTTAAAGAAGTAAATTATCTTAATAAAGATTTTAGTGATTTTAGAGATAATCTTATAGAATTTGCTAAACAGTATTTTCCAAATACTTATAATGATTTTAATGAAGCTTCACCTGGTATGATGTTCATAGAAATGGCAGCCTATGTCGGAGATGTACTTTCTTATTATATAGATTCTACATTTAGAGAATCATTATTAGCTTATGCTGAAGAAAAAAGAAATGTTTATAACATAGCACAATCATTTGGTTACAAACCTAAAACAACATCACCAGCATCAGCAGTGTTAGATGTATTTCATACAATTCCGGCAGTAAATAATAAACCAGATTATAGATATGCATTAAATGTAAAATCTGGAATGACGGTAAAGGCAAGTTCTACAGGAACAACATTTAGAACAGTAGAAGATTGTAATTTCAAATTCACGAGTTCATATAGTCCACGTGAAACTACTATATTTGAAAAAGACGGTTCTACACCAACAAAATGGTTATTGAAGAAAAAAGTTAAAGTAGAGAGTGGTACAGTAGCTTCAGAAACATTTACATTTAATTCAGCTGAAAAATATTCACAAGTTAAATTATCAAATACAGATATTATAGAAATAATTTCAGTAACAGATACAGATAATAATAGTTGGTATGAAGTTGATTCTCTCGCAAGAGATACAATTTTTGAAGATATGGAAAATAATTCAACTAATGACCCAACTTCAGTTATTAATGCTGATACTGCTCCATATATTTTAAAACTAAAGAAAACTTCTCGTAGATTTACTACATATATAGATGAGAAAGATAAAACAATATTAAGATTTGGAGCTGGTATATCAGACAATGCAGATGAAGAGATAATACCAAATCCAGATAGTGTTGGTTCTACATTACCAGGTAGTCCGTCCCATTTAACGAAAGCATTTGACCCTTCAAATTTTTTAAAAACAAAAGCTTTTGGGTTAGCACCATCTAATACAACACTTACAGTTAAATATGCACACGGAGGAGGTATTAGTGATAATGCTAATGCAAATAATATTACAGAAGTATCAAGTGTTAGTTTTGACATAGCAGATAATTTATTATCAGCCACATTAGTACAGAATGCTAAAAATTCATTAGCAGTTACTAATCCAAATCCAGCAACTGGAGGTTCTGCAGGACAAAGTATTAGAGAAGTTCGTGAAAGTGCACTTGCATATTATCAAGCACAACAAAGAGCAGTTACTAAAGAAGATTATATAGTAAGAGTTTATTCTTTACCACCTAAATATGGTAATATAGCTAAGGCATTTATGGTACAAGATGATCAACTTAATGAAACTGTAGGTATAGAAAAACAAAATAGTTTGATTACAGCTCAAGATGTTGGTAAATCAGTTAAATCAATTTCAGCAAGAATACCGAATCCATTAGCAATGAATTTATACACTCTTGGATATAATGCAAATAAAAATTTAGCACCATTAAATCAAACAGTAAAACAAAATTTAAAAACTTATTTATCACAATATAGATTGGCAACTGACGCAATTAATATTAAAGATGCTTATATTATAAACATCTCAGTTAATTTTGCAATTTTAACTAAACTTGGATTTAATAAGAATGATGTACTTCTTAGATGTATATCTACAGTTAAAGAGTTCTTTGATATAGATAGATGGCAAATTGGTCAACCAATAATATTAACGGATATAGCATATGAATTGTCATTAATTGATGGAGTTGCTTCAGTAGTAGCACCAACGGAAAATAACCCTGATAAGTTACCAATAGTGGTAGAAAATAAATATAAAATACAAGATGGGTATTCGGGTAATTTTTATGATATACAAAGTGGAATGATAGAAAGCATATTATATCCTGCTTTAGACCCAAGTATTTTTGAAGTTAAATTTCCTAACTCTGATATTAAAGGTAGAGTTTTAGGTGATAATTTAGGTATAATGGAGTAAGTTAATGCATTATTTTACATTCGCAGACAAAGACACAACACTTTACCAAGCAAGTAGTAGCATGAATACTGGTCTGGATGAAATATTAGAAATTAAAAAAGATGTTAGTGATACTGGAGCTTCAGTAAATGTTTCTCGTATTTTAATAAAGTTTGATTTATCATTTATTTCTAGTTCAATAGTGTCTGGTTTAATACCGACACCAAGTACAGCAGGTTCACGGTATTATTTAAATTTATATGACGCTCGTTCAAGTAATTTAGCAGTTTCTCAAAGTTTATATGCACACCCAATAAGTGGTTCTTGGACAATGGGCGACGGACATACTTATGATGACCCGATATCTAAAGAAGGAGCAAGTTGGATATATAGACACGGTAAAGTTAATGGACAACTTTGGCTTAATACAGTAAGTTCATCTGGGGGTCAATGGTATTCTGGTAGTGGATATGAAGGGTCTTTTGGATTTAACCATAAAACTTCAGATATGAGGATGGAAGTAACTGATATCGTAAAAGCTTGGTTGAGTGGTTCAATATCTAATGAAGGTTTTATGATTAAACGAAGTGGTAGTATAGCGAATACACACACTGGTAGTGATGAAGGTAATACGGATAGATTTGGTAATTTAGCATTTTTCTCATCTGATACTCATACGAAATATCCACCTACATTAGAAACTGTTTGGGACGATTCCAAATGGTCTACAGGGTCATTATCAGCATTATCTCAAACTAATTTAGAGGATATGGTTCTTTATATGAAAGGGTTAAGACCAGAATATAAAGAAAATGCAAAAACTCGTTTTAGAGTTGTTGGACGAGAAAGATTTCCAGATAAAACTTATTCAACAACACCATCTAATTTAACTGTAAAATATTTACCAAGTACTTCATCTTACTATTCAATTGTAGACGCTGAAACAGAAGATGTTATAGTTCCTTTTGGTAGTGGGTCAAAATTAAGCTGCGATAGTACTGGTAATTATTTTAATCTTTGGTTTAATGGATATCAACCCGAAAGATATTATACTCTTAGATTTAGAGTAGTAAGTGGTAGTGGTACGGTAGACGAAACAGATCAATATTTTGATGAGGGATTTACATTTAAGGTTTCGTTGTAATGCCATATACAAGAGATGAGTTGAAAACTGTAGAGTTTTATCAAGAGTTTATTCAAGAATTAAGAACAAAATATCTTACCAACATGGAAAACTTATCAGAAGTCAATTTTAGAAAAGATGGTGTGTTATATTCGTTTGAGGATATCATTACTGGATTAGGAATTGAAGATGTAAATGTAGATGATAGTTTATATTCATTTTTATATGACGGCGTTACAGGGTCGGATAAAAGACAAAATCAATTTACAGTAAATAATCTTTCACAAAGAAAATACATTAAAAATAGTAATTTAGAAAAGATTATAGATAGAAGTATATCAGAATTATCAGATTCACAATTTGCACAAACATTACCAGAGGGAATTGTAAATGGTGATGTGGTAACAAATGAAATAACAACAGATTTTACAAAATGGTTAATAGAAAACAATCAAAAAAGAATATTTCCAGATGAAGCTACATTTTATGGAGCGGGCGGTGATTATACAAGACTAAAAAATCTTACTGTTAATGAACTTAATCAAATACCAGATGGAGAACCCGTAGACTAATGAGTAGATTAAATAAAACAGACTTAGAACTTTTACAAACTGGTCAGAGCGTTGATTTGTCTGCAGAAGAGAATGCATATTTAGGGGGAGAGTTTACAGAAAATCCTAATGATTATGTTGAAGTTTTAATATATGATACCAAAGAAAATTTTTTAGAAAGTGCTGTAGTTGACAGTCAAGATTATATTGTTGATGGAGGAATAAAATTAAAAACAGGCACTATATTAAGAAAGTTAGGTTATGAAAAAGGTCGTTATATTGTAAAATACAATTTTTTAAGAAAAGTTGCAGGTTCATATGAAAATATATTAGTAGGAGCAAATAACCAGAGGTATACTGGAGAATTTGACCCAAATAATAAAACAGATATAGATAGAATTGGTGTCGATTTATTCATAAAAGAATATAAATACTTTATACATGAAATATCACCAAGTAAACACGAGGTAAGATTGGCAGTTGATACGATTAAAGAACCAGACAATAATCATAGATATTTACGAGATTTCTATAATATGCAAAAAACAACTAAAAGAGTTGCATCACTTGGAGATGAAGATTTAAGTATAATGTTTGTAAAACCAGATAATAATGAAATAGGTAAAAGTTTTGAATTGGAATTTGTAAATTCAAGTAATACTTTTACACAACAAATGCTAGGCGGAACAATAAATTTAAATCAAGCATTTGTTACTAAAATAATTCCACCAGATACACCTAAAGAACAAGGTCCAGGTTCAAATCCTCTTAGTGAAATGCAGAGTGAAACATTAACTGCAAGATTTGGTATAACTAATTTAGATGCAGCACAGATTACTGATGATCCAGGCGATCCAAGCTTATGGGAATTGTGGAATATATTTAAGGGAAAAAAATTAGATGATACTGTTAAAGATATTAAACTGTCTTTGGAAACAGAGGATGGTGACACCGTAGAAAATGTGTGGAATATGGAAAAGAGTTACGAATTTAACCGCGGAAGTGGAAACCACCAAACTGTTGAAATTTCAAGCATATCAAGTAGACCACTTACTTCATCAACTACATACGTGTGGACAGTATTTGGGTGGGATCAAGATAGAAAATGGCAAGGTTCCTTGAAGGGCCACAAATATTGGACAGATAAAGCAGTAGTAAAGTCAGGTGACAATGATGGAGATTTTAAACTTATAAGTGGGGGAGTGGGTGGAATAGCAGAAGCTACTTCAACTTGGACTGATAAAAATGTAAAAGAAGAGGGTAGTAAAATAGCAATAGAAATGCATAGTAACGATTTACATCTAGGTGTACATTTGTTAATTACAAATGACCTTGGTCAAACAGATGAAATTGTAATACCGGCGTTCCTTACAACAAAAAGGTAAAAAATGGCTTTTAAAGAATTACCATCAAACAATAGATTATTAGAACAATTCGATGCCGAAACAGTATCCGACTTTGAGGCGTATAATCCAAATGTAAAAGCACTTACCTTTAAAGAATATTCAGATGCTACAATTTTAGGTGGTGTTCAAACTTCACGTGGCCAACAATACACACGAGAGGATAGTGTACTTGATTTTGCATTTGAAGATCCAACATCTATAGTAGAGTATGATTATAGTGGTGAAATAGATTTTACAATAAAACAAATACCATTTAAAAATATAGTTAAGTTTGAAAGAGTACAATATGAAGATGTGTTAAATAGTTTAGGAGGCGACTCTTTTAAAGTAAATTTGAGCGAACATGATGTTGATGTTAATAGTACATTATTAATATCTTTAAAGTATTATATGAATCAACATCAATCTCAATGGATTCCAGACATGATTGAAGTTTTCACTACAAGTTTACAAGTTATATCAAGTACAAAAAAATCAGCTGGGACTGTAGTTTATGCACCATATGTAGCTAAAATAACCAAAGTTAACAATAATAAAATAACAGTTAATCAAAATTGGGACACATTTAAAGAAAGGTTACCTAACGAAATAGAAGGTCATGAACTTGGATCATCTCCATCAGATACTTTTACTGATTGGTCATTATCATACAAGATAAATAATAAAAGAGATTTATATACTTATTTACATTTTGGCGGTGACCAAATGAAGTTGGTTACAAACGTAAAAACTGATAATATAAGTTTCCCTAAAGTACCGTATTCTACAATTTTTAAATTATATGAACCATTACCAGATGATATAGAAGAAAAAGATAGAGTTCATGTAGTAAGAGAAATATTACCTCAAAAAACAGAAGTAGTTGAATTAGTAGGATATGACCAAGAAGATGAAGGTGTTTTAGTTTTAAAAGTTCCAGATTCTGTACAAGTAGATTCACCAATAACTAAAAGATCCACAGAACTACAGAATTATAGTGATTTAATTACTACAGATTCAAAATTACAAAATGAAATAGTAGATAAGTTTATAAGTGGAAGTAATAATCCAGCTGATTTAAATATAGATTATACTAAATTTGAAAACTTTGTAAATTTCTCATCTGCAGAACAAAGACTTAAAAACTTTAAATACAAGATTCAACAAATAGAATCTCATACTGCAGAAAGTGCTTCTTATGCGTCAATAACAAATGGTGCTAATGATGCATTGACGTATGAAAATAAAATAAGAGATATTAAAAATAATTTTGATGGATATGAAACGTATCTTTATAATGTAAGTTCTTCTTATGTTTCAAGTTCAATGGGTGAGTTTAGAGATACTTCTTGGCCCAAGACAGGTGCTGGTACTTACGCAGACCCATTTAAACCCATATCATCTTCCAATTCTTTATTTACTACTTGGTATGGTTCAAAGAAATCTCAAATAGGTCAAATAGCCACCGCATCACTTTATGATAGAGACAATCAAAATAGATTAGTTAATATATTACCACCTCACGTTAAAGAAAATACTGAAAATAATAAATTTTTAGATTTCATTGATATGGTAGGACAACATTTTGATGAACTTTGGGTTTATGTAAAAGCATTAGCAGATATAACAGATAGACAAAATGATTTAACAAAAGGGTTTTCAGATGATTTAATATTTAATTTAGCTAAATCTCTTGGATGGGATGTACAAGATGGAAAAGATTTATTAGATTTAAGTAGAGTAGGTTTTGGACAAAAATTAAGTGGTACAACATATTCACTTTATACTTCTGGTTCACTATCATCACCACCCGAAGGAGACATTTCAAAAGAAATAACTAAGAGATTAATAGGAAGTATGCCATATTTGTTAAAATCTAAAGGTACTATTGGCGCATTAAAAGGTATAATAAATTGTTATGGTATTCCAAGTTCAATATTACGAGTAAAAGAATACGGTGGAATGGATAATGCTGACAACCGACCGTCATTTGAAATATCAAGAAAATTTACGAAAGCATTAGGATTTAGTGGTTCTCAATATGTTGAAACAACATGGGTTGATGATAACGATAGTAGTAGAAAACCAGATGCGGTAGAATTTAGATTTAGGTCAGTATCGGGTTCAGACCAAATACTTGTACAAAAAGATACACAATGGGCTATAAAATTAAAAGATAATGGTTCAATTGATAATTATGGAACAGTTTCATTTATGCTATCTGGTTCTGATGGGTATAAAGAAATTAGTTCTTCATTGCTACCTGTTTATGATAAAGAGTTTTATTCGGTTATGTTGAGAAAGGAAAAAATAAACACCGAACTATTGTCTTATCCCTCTTTTGAAGCAGATACTTTATTCAATCCACCATTTATTACTGATGGGGGTGGTAGTGCTGCAGGTGGTAGTGTAAAAATACTTAGTGGGTCTGGAATAGCTAGAACTGGAACAAATTATTTAGAACACAAAAATACTAGGTCAGCTACAGACGCCGCTGATATATCATATACATATATGTACAGAAGTAGTTCTGCTTATCCAACCATGGCTGCATCTGTGGCATCAGTTAGTCAAGGAGAAAGATATACATTTACTGCATATGCAAAAGTTTCTTCAAGTGCTGTTGATTCTGTAGGTGAGATTGATATATTTGAGTTAAATAAACATGGTGATATTACAAATTGGAAGAATGAACGTGATATGGGTCCTAATGGAGATGGAGGATATAAATCTTCTGAACTTATTGGTTTAAATGAAACAGAATGGAAACAACTAAAAGTAAGTAAAACTATAAAATTCCCAAACACTACAGATATTGCAATTAGATTTAATAACCTCAAAAAAGGTTCAACTATTTTATGGGATGACGCGTCGTTACGGAAACATGAGACCAATACAGATGCTATCATTGACCCGGTAGATTATAGTTTATATGTTAAAAAATACGATGCTGGGTTAGATAGAATATTACATTCTAGTAAAACGAATCTTATTATATCAAGTTCTGCTTCACAATCATATAACGCTTCTTGGATTGGTAATGGTGATTTATTTATTGGTGGTAATTCTACAACTCCTTTTAGTGCAGCAAAATTAAGTGGTTCAATGATGGAATTTAGATTATGGACTGAACCATTACAAGAAAGTAAATTTGACAATCATGTTTCAAATCCAAAATCATTTATTGGTAATACTCCATCTTCATCGTACTATAATTTAGTACGGAGGTTTTCATTTGACGATAATACTACATTAACTGGTTCAAGTGAAATACGAGATGTAAGTTCTAATCAAACTTATACACAAAGTGGTAGTGCTCGTGGGTTCGGCGGAAATAACTTTTTTCAATCAGTTGTTGATAAAACAAAAACTATGGTACCTAATTTTGGACCAAATCGTAGACTTTCAAGTAAAATAAGATTAGAAGATAATAGTTTAAGTGGTAGTGGAGCGACATTAAGTAAAACTGATAGGTGGGATGTTAGTTCTAATGATTTTTCACCGATTGATTCACCTAAACTTGGTATTTATTTTTCACCAGTTGATGTTGTAAATGAAGATATAATTTCATCATTCGCGAATCTTGACTTTAATCAATATTTAGGTGACCCACGTGATAACTTTGAACCTGAATATAGAGAATTACGTGACATTTCAAATGAATATTTTAAAAAGTACTCATTCGGTTCAGGCAGCGCTAATTTCTGGGATTATATGTGTGTTATAAAATATTATCCCCAATCAGTATTTAAACAACTTAAAAAATTTGTACCAGCTCGAGCAAAAACTCATATGGGAACATTAATTGAGGGAAATCTTTTTGAAAGACCCAAATCACCAGTACAGAGAAATAATCCTACTTATGAACGTATAGATTATCTTGATAATATTAATATATCGAATATTGAACACGAGAGTGGGTCAGTTTTAAAAATAGAAACAGACTATCCAAATTATACTGCAAACTTAACAGAACGATTTTTTCAAGAACCGTCTTTATATAGATTTGCTACAAATGATAATTATGAAGATAGAAATTTATATATAAGTGGGTCTGCTAAATATGGTGGGCCTAATTATGTATTTAGCGAACCAACTGGTGCAATGGCCATGGCACAAAAATTGTCAGAGCATAATAAAGTATATAAATTTTTCTATACAAGTTCTACTGATTTTGATAGAAGTTCAAGATATACAGCTGATCCAACTATAAATTTTTATACTTCAAAATCGTTACACGCAACAGATTTAGACCCTGAATATGATAAAGTATTAGCATGGAATAGAAGCTTTTTTGAGGGTGTAAAAAATACAGCAGCTACAACATTAAATGGAGATTCACCAATTATTATTAGAATATCATCACCGACAGTTGCAGTCCCATATGATAGTCCAGATACTAATTTAGAAATTTTGGATAATTAATAAAATGTGTAAAAATTTGAAACATATATATTTATTAACAGTAAAGTTATATTATGATATGAAAATCTGTGGAGATATTGAAAATGGGTTTATTAGATAGTTCTACGTTAACTGTAAATGCTATTTTGACAACACGTGGTAGAGAATTATTATCTACTAAAGGTTCAGTAGATATAACTAAATTTGCATTAAGTGACGAAGAAATAGATTATACTTTACATGATAGAAAACATGCCAGTGGTACTAATTCATTTGGAGTAATATTAGATAATACAACAATATTAGAAGCTAGTCCAAATAGGTCAAAACTTGATAGTTATTTAGTGGACGAGTTAAATTCTGAAGGGAAACCTCAAGAAACTTCAGATATAATATTATCAAGACTTAATTATTCTGGAGTGGATTGGGGAGTAGAAATAGGTATTCAACCAAAAACATTAGGAGTATTTAAAGATATAGAAGAATACATTTTTACGATTGAAAATACTAATGTGGTTAGATTTAATAAATATAAGAAAACTACTGACGAAGACTGGGAATCATCAGATGAACTTATAAGTAATAAAGTAAATTCGTGGGTAGCTGCAGGCATTACTGTTAAATCAAGAAGTATAAATCCAGGATCAACCACTACTGTAACTATACATGGTATTAGTTCAGAAGTAACTAAAGTGATAAGTATAACAGTATTACCAAATAGTGATGTAAATATTAAACCAAAACCAGTTACTACAGATGTAACACATCCAAAATTTTATTAAATGGAGTAAAAAAATGGGATTTTTAGACAATACAACAATAACCGTAGACGCAATTTTAACTAAAAAGGGAAGACGAAGACTTTCACAAGGAGCATTTAAAATTACTAAATTTGCTCTTAGTGATGAGGAAATTGATTATAATTTATATGATATAACTCACCCTAATGGTACTGATTCTTATGGTACAGTTATAGAAAATATGAATTTAATGGAAGCAATACCTAATAGAACCTCATTTATGAGTTATCTTGTTAATAAGTCAGTAGGAGGAGCAACATTAAAAATTGATAGTAAAACTTATAAAGTTGATTTTGGTACCCCAATTACTATTACACCAGAAACAGTAGGTGCACCAACTGAAGAGTATGATTTTGAAATTGAAAATAGAAATATAATTAGATTCCAAAAGGCACCCTCAGCTACTACAATCACAGCAAAATCAGCTACCCTAATTGCTCAAGTTTTTGGCGCTCCATTACCGAACGCTACAACTATTTTGACTGTAACAGGAGTGGATTCTGGTTTACCGGCTAGAATTAGCATAACAGTTAATACTAAAATAGGAGCTGATGGGAATGCCTATGGACCAGATCATGACGAGAGTGATCCAGGATGTTTCATCGCAGGAACAAAAATTCAATTACCAAACGGTATAAAGTATATTGAAGATATAGAAGTTGGTGATATGGTAAAATCATTTGATGTAGGAACAAGTTCAGTTGTTAATTCTAAAGTAACTGAAACATTTGCTCATAGTGATAGATATTATATGATTTTAAATGGAAATATTAAAACTACTTCAGTCCACCCATTCTATTCTGATGGTAATTGGATAGAAGCGGGAGATTTGTCAATCGGTGATAAAATACTTCATGTGGATGGATTAGAACATACGATTGAGACAATTGAATTAAGTGACGAATCAGTAACAGTATATAATTTTGAAGTTGATGGAACTCATAATTATTTCGCTGAAGGATATTTGGTTCATAATAAAGCGGGCTAAAGTAGCCGATTCCACTTAATTTTTAAAAATTTAATGAGAATATATTTATATACATAGGAGATAAATTATTATGGCTTTTTATAAACAATTAGATGCAGATAGTAGAATACAAGATGTTGCTATTGTTACGTCAGGATTATTTCAAGATGGCGTATCTAACATAACAACATTTTTTACATCATCTACGCAGTATTCAAATACTGGTGATTATAGTATTGACCTTTATAGGTATAACCCAGCTACAAACGCATCCGCATCAGTTCAATTTGGCGTTGCATATGGACATAAAGAAGGTAGTGGGTCATTAGGAACAAAAGGAGCTACTGGTGATAGAACTACTGCAGCAGTATATGGTCAGATTAATAATTTAATTAATCCCCCCAATACGAGTAGATTTACATTTGGCGGTAAATCTGATATAGATCAAGTTTATGCAATTGTTTTTAATCGAGCTCGCATTAGAGAGAAGATGGAACCAGGCGGTTGGGAGTTACATTTAAATGCCGGGAGTGGTGTTATAAAGTTAATTGATGATTCTTCCACAGGAGCTACTACTAATCAGAGAAATTTTGCTCCCGAATATAACATTGTTAGTGGTACATTATCGGGAGGAACTACTATTCATACATTAGTATCAGGTGAATCTTCTACAACTGGTACATATGGAACATTTTATCCGTCCTTGGGTGTTATGTTATTAAATCCTAAAAGATTACAAGCAGCTCCACTTTTAATGGCTACAGTAAGCGCTTCAAATACAGATAACAGAAATGATAGATTATTATATAATACTATAAAGACAGGTGCGTATTTTCAAGCAAAAAGACAAGAAGAAATAACTTCACGACATTACTTTGTTAGAGCCACAGCAGGTCAATTTAATAGATCAACTAATGAAACATATTATACACAGTCTGCAGCAGGTACTCGATTAATAATACCAGGATTACGTTCAGACCCAAAAACATATATAACAACGGTTGGATTATATAATAAAGATACTGAACTGTTAGCAATAGCAAAATTAAGTAAACCAATCTTAAAATCAAAATCTAGGGAAGCCTTAATAAAAGTAAAACTAGATTTCTAACGGGGTTCATATATGCCTATTTATAAAAACATTGAACCCGATAATGTTTTAATATCATCGTTTAAGACTCATAAAACTTTTACGTTTACTGAAGCAGATAGTGGTAGTGGCTTGTATACCATACCTATAGTCAAAGGTTCAGATTCAAATCTTTATGATTTTAGTACTAGTGATGCAGATTCTAAAACAATATCGGCAAGCGTTTTTTATAAAGTTCCAACATATCATAATATAAATCAGTTATACTATAAAGATATAACTAGCATGCGTGGTTATATAGATTATTTTAATGGAGTTCCAACAAGTTCAAATGCAGTTATAGAGTATATTTCAACTGATGAATTAGACAATACAACTTTACCATTAAGAAGACCATATACAAGACAATTACACAGTACAGGAACAGTTATATCTATACCTCAAAAATTTTATGGAGAGTGTATACAACCATCTTCATTTAGACTTACAGACGACAGTACAGACTCTACTTTTATTTTAGAAGATGATGGTTATGGTAATATTTATGATGTTGATTATTCTTCAAGCTATGCTTCTAGAACACCAAATGCAAATTATAGTGGTAGTGTTGTAGGTAATATATTTTATAATGATGGTCTTGTTGTAATAACAGCCACAGGTTCTTATACTGATGTAGGTACCAAAACTGGTACTGATGGGTTTACATTAAAGTTTAATTCTACTCAGACGATTTATGAAAGAGAGTATGTTTGTCCTGTAGATGAACACGAATATCAACATACTACAAATAAAAGTTTAAAAGTGGGTTATAGTAGTAGTTTTGCAATGGGTCCATTTAAATCAACACGATATACAAATACTATATATGACAGCTTTCCATATACTTCAATTGGGTATTCTACTAGTTCTTATAACACTAATGGATATGATATTGGAACAGAACTATTAGGTGTCGCAACACATTCAGATTTTGCAACCTATGTTACTACTATAGGGTTATATAACGATGAACGAGAATTGTTAGCTATAGGTAAGGTAGCAAAACCAATTAAGAACGAAAAAGAGTTAGCATTAACTTTTGTTGTGAGATTTGATACAAATTAGTATAAGATTTAATATTTATAGTTATAAGAATTTAATTATTTTGGAGAAAATATAATGAAAAATTTATTGATAGGATTATTTTTACTATCAACAACTCTATTTAGTCAAATAGAAGGAGTGTTTACTAACTTCTTCAAATATTCCACCATATACGCAGGATTTAATTTATCCTCACCTATATATCAAGATGATAGATATAGATTATCAATGC
>CALBXV010000271.1 GCA_937890045.1 uncultured archaeon | reverse complement strand
ACTATAGCTAAGTTGAATATGATTAAACGGAGATTAGATGAGTGTAATTATACAACGAGTTATAAAGTTGATAAATTATGGTTCTTGGAATCTATTGAGAAACAAGTTTATAGTAGGGGTAGTTTAAGTATAAAACAGAGAAAAGCTTTAAATAAAATGTATAAACAATTTACAAAAAAAATAGAAAAGGGAAAATAAAATAAATGGCTCGTAAGAAGAAAATAGAGTATCACAGTTATTATGAAGGACATATTCGATATATGTCTTGTCAGGTATGTGGTAGATATGAAAAAGTTGGAGATGAAGCTATTGCATTAAAGTGTAGTAGATGTATTTATATGACTATGAATGCTAAATACCCACAGGAAGATAAAGCTTACAAACCTACAGGTCGTCCAGCAGGATGGCATTGGAGAAAAGAGTTTGTAGATACGGATGGTACTGTGTATCATTTGGGTAAAGAACAACCTAAACTTAAAGGTACATTGAAACCAACTAAGGTTAAACCTCCTAAGAAAAAGGTTAAACGTCGAACAAAACAACAAGTTCTTATAGATCGACATAAAGAAAAAAAGGCAGCTCTTAAAAAAGCTGTAAAGAAACAAAAAGATTTTTTAAATCATAATATCAATAAAGGACGAAAAATGCAAGGAGAATAAAAATGGAAAAAATTAAAGTAGGACTTGACGCATTTAATGATTTAGCTAAATCACATGATGCTCATGTTAAAGAAGTTGAGAGATTACAAAAAGAGTTGGATGAGTTAAAAAATTTAAAGTTAGTAAATCAAGATGGTGAACTATTGTTAGAGTGTAGAATAGGTGATGAATATCATCAATTACTTTTGGAAGTTGGATTGAACACTATATTAGAAAAGTTTTTAAAAAATAAAAGCAAGGAGTCAAAAAATGACAAGAAGACAGTTTACAGAAGCTAGTGGAGATTTTTCAATATATGGTGTAGTAAGATTTACAACATATATGATGTCAGCAGTGGCACTATATATGGAAAATTTACAAGTAGCTGCAATAGCATTTGGTTTTGGAGCCCTACTTGGGTTTCTTCGTAGAATAGCAAGAATTTGGGAATAACAAATGTCTAAAAAAGAATGGTTAAACCAACCGGTATTGTGTGATGAGTGGGGTAGACCACCATCTTTAGCTGATGTACCATTAATGTATATGACACGAAAAGACGCATTACTTAAACAAGGTGGTAATGAAAAATCTATTAATAAGTTATACAAGGTAGTTAAGAATGGCTAAAAAGAAAAAAGTTGTACCGTTTCACATATCTCATAATTATAAACAATATGAGTTAAAGGATGGAACTAAGTTTTGGGCAAAAGATGATGAAGCATCTAAAGATTATATTAAATTTGTAGAGGAAAGAAATGCCAAGAAGTAAACATCATAAGAAAAAAATGAGTGCATCTAAATGGAGAAAGTTGAGCAATATTCGTAGAGCTCTTCGTAAATATTTAGAAGCCAATGATGGTGATATTCCAGATTGGTTTATTGAAAATCATTTTTCTGATATAGGTAGATATAAGAAAAAAATTAATGTTGTTGGGGATAAAAGAAAAAAATCTAAATACAGGAAAGTAAAAAATGTTTGAATTTGTTATAGTATGTTTGTTAATTTATATCGCAGTGAAACTTAGTGATATAGATAATAATAGACCACCAGGATTTTAATGCCTACAGATTATAAAAAAAGAGTGGAACAATGGATTCGAGAGAGTACAGAGAAAATGATAGAAGAAAAAATTAAACCTATTATGAAAAAGCTTAAACATTTAAGAGCTACGTTTTTACAGTATGTAGATGAAAGATCAGTTCCTGGAGCATGGACAGACGAATTAAAAGAAGATTTTGAAATAATAGAAGCATTAGAACTAGATTTAAATATTCGTAAAAGATTACTTATGGGTGATATGTTACTTTGTAATAAATTATATAAAAAATATAGAGTTATATATGACTAGAGTAATTAATTGTTTAAAAGAAGATAACCCAGTTATTAATAAAAAATTGAGAAAGGTTACAGTAGATGAAGGACTATCTATTGCGAAAGACTTATTTAATATCCTCAATGAGCGGAAAGATGGTATTGGTCTGGCTGCTAACCAAGTTGGGATTGATGCTTCTGTTGCTGTGGTTAATGTTAGGGAGCCACTTATATTAATTAATCCAGTTATTAAAGAACAATGGGATGAGATACCTTATTATGAAGGATGTTTAAGTTATCCAAAAAAAGGTGTACATACTAAACGATATAGAAATGTGATTATACATACAGAACAAGAAGATGGTGATTGGTATTTTAGTGGAGCGACTTCTCCAACTGAAGGTAAAGGTAGTTGGGAAGAAGAAGATAAAAAACAAGATCAAGAACAAAGAATATTAGAAGCAGTTTGTATCCAACACGAAATAGATCATTTAAATGGTATTAGTTGTATTGATAAAGAAGTAAAATTAAAACCCATTAAAAGTAAAAAACAATTTGGTAGAAATGAAATTGTTATGATTACTGATGGTAAAGAAACAAAAGATTTAAAATACAAAAAAGCAAAACCACTTATAGATAGTGGTAAATGGGAAATTTATATAGGAGGCCCGATAACATAATGATAGATAAGAAGTTTATAGATAAAAATATTAATAGGTTTCACACACCTTATATTCCATATCGTGGAGTAAAGGTTCATGGAATTAAAGCAGTTCATAGAGATGATATAAACAATGATGTTCAAGAAGGTCAAGTGAGACGCAATGATGATAAAACATCAAGAAAAGATAAATTTGAAAAATCTTTTAGTGGTGGTATTGATTGGGAAAAACCAATTCCAGTTTTGGAGTTAAGGGCTGATGGTAAATATGATAGAATAGATGGTTTTGGAAGAGGTGCATATTTAGACGAAGTTACAAAATGGTATGTTTATCTTATCGTTACTGTTAAAAAACCATTAGTTAGAAGAAAGTTAAGAACTTGGTTAAACCGTAAAACACCTAAAGATGATAATGACGAACAGACATTAATATACCAAATTCTTGATGCAATTAACAAAAAAGAAATGCCTAATACTGTAAAACAAATTACAAAGTTTTTAGATGATACTGAACCATATATAGATGATATTTTTAAGGGTCGTATAATTACTTCTGTCATGGAAAAGGCAAAAACTAAACAGGCTGTTAAAAAAACTTGGACTTATTCTGATAAATCAATTAAAATCGATTGGGTTGATAGGCATTGGGCTGATACACCAACATATGGTTTTTTTACTGGTAATAAGTTTAATGAAGATGGAGATGTTTATCAATTGGCTTTACCATATGGATATGAGAATAGAAAACTTTATACGGTAATTGAAAATTATCTTGATGGTAAAAAAACAGAAATTATTCTTCATGTAACTAAAGGTGTTACAAATTTAGAAACTCTAAATAAGAATAGACAAAAACTTTTAGATAATTTAAAAAGTATTATCAAATCGTGGAATAAATTATATAATAAGAAATTAAATTGGAAGAAGATATTTGATGGTATTCTTGGGTTCGCTCCTCAAGATAAAAGTGAAAATATAAAAAAATTAGTTCCATTAAGTAATTTCAAATTTAACATATAGGAGGCCCAATAACATAATGAAAAAAGCTTTAACTTATGATGATATAAATATTGTCCCAAAATATTCGGAATTGGAATCTCGTAGTGATGTAGATTTATCTACAAAATTTACTAAAAAGATAAAATTATCTATTCCAGTAGTATCTACACCAATGGATACTGTAACAGAATATGATATGGCACGAGAAATGATGGATTGGGGCGGCGCTGGTATTGTACATAGATTTATGTCTATTGAAGAACAGGCAGGGATAATGGAAAAATTATGGTATATACCTGGTACCGACCATATTGTAGTAAAAAACAATTTACCTAGATGTGCAGCTATAGGAGTTAAGGGTGATTATTTAGAGAGAGCACAAGAATTAGTTAAGAATGGATGTAATGTTCTACTTATTGATGTAGCGCATGGACATCATAAATTAGTAGGAGATGCAATTGAAGAAATCAAAACCAAGTTATCAGGAGTTGAAATCGTTGCGGGATCAGTTGCGACAGGAGAAGCGTGTGAATACTTATGTGAAAAAGGAGC
>CALBXV010000270.1 GCA_937890045.1 uncultured archaeon | reverse complement strand
GCATTAATTTGTTGTGGTATAATTACATTATCATTATCATCATAAACCGTAACCGTTGGATATTGATCTCCTATACTATGTGTAACTCTCCAATTTACAGATGGTGTTGATTGACTATGTAAAAAATTCTGTCCTCGTGCACTAATTGCCTGTCCACCAGTAGATACAATAGCGTTTCCACTAACAGCTGAGCCAAATGTAAGAGTTATAGTATTACTATCGGTAGCAGTAATACTTGTTGGTATAACTATTTGATCATTTCCATCATATACATCTACATTTACATATTGATAATCAAAATTATGAGAAATAGTCCAAGTTGTAGCTGCACTACTTTGTTCGTGTAAATATTTTTGACCTACTTTTAATCCACCAAAAGAACCTGATATATTACCAAATACATTTAATGAACCTGTAATTTGTATATCAGAAGTGGCTGCATACATTGATCCTGTTTGGGCAAATATTGAATCCGTGGAAATTCCTGTTAATGCACTACCATCACCAAGTACTATCCCAAATGAACCCGTACTTATTGATGAACCGCTTACGTTTCCACCATAACTACCAAAAGTAGCAATAGATGTAGATGAACCTGAGACATTACCAGAAGTGGTAACATTATTGAAGGTCGGGCTGCTGCCCGATATGACTACCTTTTTCCAACTTGGCATTCTATAAATTCTCCTTAATCGCGGTTGGTTACTTCACTCGAAGCCCACTTCCCATCATCTACCATAGAGATGGGCCAATTATTAAGTTTGTTCTAAATGTTCTTTAAGTAACTTGTATTCTGCCTGTAATTTACGAGTTACTTGTAATACTTTCTGGACATCTTCCATTTTATGTCCAGCGTTAGCTATTACTTCTAACAAAAATTCTAATTCTGGGATTGACAACGGATGAGCGTATGCCTTTCCCTCTATAAGTTTAACACCACCTTTAGCGTTCAGTGCCATAATGTAACCTCTTATTAATTATTAAGTATATATCCAAATATCATCATCTCCATCAATCCATATATTTCCTGGTTTAGCATATGCTGATCCAGTAGTATGACTATATGTAGTACCATCTAATACCAACGCGAAATATGCACCTTGAGCTGAGTCAGCACCTATTGAAAATGCATCATATGCTAAGTCGTGGTCAACTCCCCATCTTCCTATCGAAGCATCCCAACCAAGTCCTTTTCCAGTACTAAGACTACTGGATTCTACCATAAATCCACCATCACGTTCTATATTTGACCCACTACAGAATGTAGCAAATGATTCACTAATCATTATGTTTGTAGCATCGATAGTAAATACAGTTCCGTTTACATCAACATTACCCGGCATTGTAATTGTTTGACCAGCTCTACCAAGTGTTACTGCAGTCGCATTTGTTGCCCCAATAGAAATTGCTCCTGTACTGTCCACATTAATACCGTTTGTTCCTGCATCAACATCTATTCCACCATCTGTATGTGAAGCTACAATTCTAACTGAATCAGTAGCCGATTCTCCACTATCTATATTTACACTCCCTGCTTCTGAATCTATTGTAATATCACCTGCAGTAGTTGTAAAATTACTTGCTGCTCCAGAATCAAGTGAAATGGCTCCACCACCATCAATTGTAACTCCACCCGAACCTGCATTTACATCCACAAGAATAGCATTTAATTCAACTTCAGTTCTCGTACCCGTATCACCACCAACTGTAATCTTTTGTGCAACTGCGTTACCACCAATAGCTATAGTAGAAGCAGAAGAATCTACTGTAACTGCCCCACTTGCATCAATATCTAATGCAGCTGAATCAATATCTATCGCAACATCTGCTGCTTTACCTATATCAATTCCACCTGCTCCATCTAATGCTAATACTGTTCCCGCACCTATATCAATACCACCTGCAGTCGCAGTTACTGCAATTGCGTCTGTAGCGTCTCCTGCAGTATTGGTTAATGATATTTTTTCATTTGCCGCCGTACCGTGTGGTGTGAATACCATTTGAGTAGCTGAAGAAGGACCTATTGTTAATGTTTTTCCATTTA
>CALBXV010000269.1 GCA_937890045.1 uncultured archaeon | reverse complement strand
TTCATCCTATCCCTTTGGGTGGGGGTTATTACTGCCGCTCCCAAATCAAACACGGTGGAGTGGGGGTTAGAGTGTCAATAAATATTTTCAATATACTTCTAATTAATAAAAAGCCTTATGCCGTCCCAAATATTTAAATTCGTTTTTCGTTGTAAATAAATGAATATATCCACAACACCTTGCACCACCGGTATATTCAAAAATAGCAACATCGTATTTGGGATATTTTTCAGAACTCAAAAAATGTTTTGATTCAGCATTCTTAAATGTAGCCCAATTATTAACATCTTTATAGGCTGTGTTCTCAGATTCAGGTAAATAATAAATAAAATCTCTGCCCATTTTAACCAAAACAAACGAATCATTCTCAAATAATATATTTTCATATGTTATTTCTCTTTCATCATCAGCAAAAGTATCTAAATATGAACCCGGTTTAGCACCATATAGTATAAATTCATATCCATTTGAATGTATATGAATAGTTTGGATTTCATAGGAATGACTAATATTTGTTTCAAAACTAATATCAACATGATCTCCACCAGAAAATCCTATATTTAACAAAATTGATAGTATAAATATTATTTTCATTTTTAAACTCCTATTTTAATTAATGACACTCTAATCTACTTACTATACTGAATATTTGCATTATAATACTCTCTTCAATTTACCCAGAGGAATCAATTTGTAGGCTTAATCAGTTAGTGTTTTCGTGTCCGTTTGATCTGGAGTTAGAGTACCATTTGTAATTACTTCTTTTCCCACTTTGTATCCCACAATGCGTATTCTTGAACTTTAAAATCTTTAAGACCACTTGGTGTAAAATTTGCTACACCATAGGATATACTATTGGTATTCATATCGGGCAAGTAGAGGAATACTGTAAATTCTTTCCAAGAGTTATTACCGTTATTCCAAAGAGAAACAGCAACATCTTTGACTCTCTCTTCTGTGGGTTTTTCTGTAATGTTTAGAAGCACTCGATAAGTCATTCGTGATGTTCCACGGTAACTTTGGTCTTCCTTTTGTACAATTTTGTAAGATAACAAATTATTCGAAGCAATTATTTTTGATTGTTCACTTTTTGGTTCAGGATATAGCAGGGAAGAATGAACAAAGCCAATGGCATTAGACTCTCGTCTAATAAATTCCTCCATTTTAAAAATGGCAAACCATCCGTTTTTTAAAAAGTCTGCCTTGACTCTTTTGTTTGGTTTAAGTTGATTAATTATTTCTGAAGATTTGTTTCTTGATTCTCTTACATTAGTCAAAGTGTGTGTATATCTGACCAACCCCCATTTATTTGAGGAAACAGTTTTTGATTCGGATTTTGTAGATTTCTTAGCTGACTCTACAACTTCTGTTAATATCCAACCTGTAGCCGTTATACCATCATCAGATAAAATACTTACTTTATGCCAAATAGAAAGCCATCCTTTTGATTCTAAAACTTTTACTTTTGTATATTTGCCAATTACAGTAACAAGCATACGATTGAATGATGCTCTATCTGTTTGTGCTTCTGGTGTTCGCATTACAGCTACATCATCCGAAAGAATTGTCCAATATTCACCCGGTTGAGCATGTAAGAATTTGTCCTGACCAAAAACTATATTGAGAGAACATAAAAGACAAACTATTAAAAGCTTTCTGATTTTCTTCATAGTAATAACCTTTTCTTTGATGTGTTCATTAAATGGCACGTTTTTACTTTGTCCATAGCAAACCCTCCGATTCACTTAGCTTATTGCTTCCCATCAACACTCCAATCAGTACGCTTCTTATGTCAAGTTTTTTCATTTCATCATCCTCTCGTTATTACTCCCAGTTCAAACACGGTGAGGTTAG
>CALBXV010000268.1 GCA_937890045.1 uncultured archaeon | reverse complement strand
CCATCAGTAGATTCATCACAACAAATAAAGAACAATAATCCAGTAAAGAATAATTCAGATTCTAGGTTATTCCTCGATGTTATCCTCATGCGTAGAATATTGTGCTTTGAACAACAGACTGTTATAAAATTAAGAAGGAATAAAGTCACGTTCGTAATTGATACAAACGCACAATTTTTTCTTCAGACTACAATAGTCCTAATCGTCCATTCATTAATTATTATGAAATTTAATCAAATTTTGCTTAATAAAACGTAAGTTTAACCCTAATCTTTATTTTATTCTTTTGTTAAACCATACAAGTAGGCTTAATAAATTGAATCGTCGTAGAGTTTACTTAATAGTTCTAATAATTCTAATTTCCATTGTTCTTGCTAGTTCAAGTATACCTATTGATCAATCTGAAGCTAAACAAATTATGGATAATCTGGAAAATATTATCCCAGGAGATCCAACAACTTTTCCGATATTTCAGAATAACATGCAAATAGCGCTGCTTATGATGGTTCCTGTTCTTGGATTAATTATTGGCCCATATGCACTTTATAATACAGGATTAGTTTTCTCAGCAAGTGGCGTAATTAGCGGTTTTCCAGGCATCCTTATGCTTCTGATTATTTTTATTATGCCGTTTTCTTGGCTAGAATTCTTATCATATGCAGCTGCAATAACACAAGGTTTATACTTAATTTGGGCTATTAAGAAAAAGAGATTAAGAATTGAGATTCGAAATACCTTACGAGTGATTGGTATTGTAGCTATATTACTTTTTGTAGGAGCTTGGATCGAAGAAATATTTATTCAATTATGATTATACATCATTATTTTTATTATTTTTTATGATCAAAGTTTAATTTTATTAATTAATTCTGGCATATATTTCTTAACTAACATAAACATTTCTTCATTACCTATTCGTGTTATTCGACCTTCTGAATAGATCTTTTTTACCGCATCTCCAATCTTTATTACATTTTGATCATTCTTTGAAACCTTGTCTTTTTCATCAAGTCTGCAGTAATGATTAATCCAAAATGCTATACCGCTATGTCCAGAATATTCAGAAACAGCTATACCTGGAGGAACGTTAAGAAGTTTTTCTGTATCAAACGGTAAATACATTTCAATGTTTTTTAGAAGACCGTCCGCATGAATACCTGCCCATGTAACATTAAAATTTTCACCAACTATGGGATAATAAGGCGGTACATGAAAACCCGCATCATGTTCATAATACTTTGCTATATCTGTAATAACTCTTGTATTCATCCCATCTAAATTACCTCTAATAGCTGCATATGTGAAGACCATCCCTTCAAGCGGTACATTACCTGCTCTTTCACCAATACCTAAAAGCGTGCAATTATTGAGTGAAGCTCCATACATCCAAGCTGACGTAGCGTTTGCTACACCTAAATTAAAGTCGTTATGTCCATGAAATTCAAGACACTCTGATGGTACATCACATATATTAGATAAAACCCACGCCATTTTAGGAATACTTCTAGGTAAAGACGCTGTATCCCACGGTACTCCAACACCTAAAGTGTCACAAAACCTAACTTTTACAGGTAATCCATATTTTTTGGAGAGCTTCATCAACTTATTTACATATGGAACTATTACACCAAAAACATCTGATCTAGTACCATCTTCAAGATGAACTCTAGGTATTATTCCTGATCTTAACGTTTCTTCAACTACTGACAGATATTTTGATATAACTTTTTGTCTGCCTAGGCCTTGAAATTTATAGAATATGTGATAGTCACTAACTGGAGTAACAATTCCAGTTTCTTCAATTTTTGCATCTTTAATAAGCTGTAAATCTTCTTTTGAAGCTCTTATCCAACCTGCTATTATGGGGTGATTGTATTTGTAACTTTTGCAAATCTCGACTGCTTCCCTATCTTTCTTTGAATATAAAAAAAATTCAGATTGAAGAATCTTACCTTTATCTCCCCCTAATATATGTAAGAATTCAAATAATTGCGCTATTTGTTTTGAAGTATAGGGTTCCCTAGCTTGTTGTCCATCACGAAATGTTGTATCTGTCAACCATATTTTATCGGGGGGTTTTACAGGGAGACTAATTCCATCCATAATTATAACTGGAGGTTTCTCCCAAGGAAAATCTTTTTTATACAATCTTGGCTTGTTTACTTCTATAATATCATAATCTGGAATATCTATGGCTTTTTCTTTAGTGTTTTTTAGGAATTCGTCTCTTCTCTCTTTATTGATTGTAGGATGTATAGTACTTTTCCCTCCAAATAAGCGTTCATTTTGCAAGTATATTAACTATTAACAATAACTAGACAGATGACTAATACTTATTATATTTATCTAACATGTGTTAAAATAATTTGTATTTTATTAAACATATATTTATTTTATATCCTCGCCAACTTAAATAAATTCGTTGAAATAATCGCACATTAAAATAACTCAGAATTTAGATGAGTTCTATTATTTTCTCGATTATTTTTTTATAATCTAATGTTACTTTAGACTTATATGTTAAATAACTGATAAATTAATCTAATGATCAATCAGGGGATATAATAAAATGACCACAATTATATCTGTAATCGGTAGCAAAAAGTCAGGCAAAACTCTTACAATGGAATATATTATTTCAAAATTATCCACTGAAGGTTTTTCTGTTGGTTCAATTAAACATGTTCACGATGAAGGATTTACTATTGATACCAAAGGTAAAGATACTTGGAGATTTGCAAACGCTGGTTCAAAAGTTGTATTATGTATATCTCCAGATGAGATATCAATAATACGAAAAAGTTCGACTTTTCATAATAATATCAATAAAATACTTGATTTAATAAAAAATGAAAATGTTGATATTATTTTAATTGAAGGATTCCATGGATTAGTAGCAAAAAGAAATGATATTTACAAAATTATTACAGCTAAAGACTCTGACGATCTAAACACTCTTCTTGAAGGCACTAATCCGCCTATAATTGCAATAACGGGTGTTATAGGTGAAAAAAAAATTAATCTAAACTCTATAAACATACCGTTGATAAATATTAACACTCAAGGGGAAGACCTAATTAATTTAATTAAAAAAAACATAAAATCTAACTAAAATATATTATAAACTAAATTTTCTTAATTCATAAAAAATAATTTAAATTATCAACTTATCAGATAAAAAACGATACTCAAAAAATTATCTTATATCTGTAAATCTATATTCAAAACATATTTAGTTTTCTCTTTAAAGTTGTGACCTATTGTACTTAAAGACTCATTTTCTACATTAATCATCTTAGAAAGTCGATTTATTTTATCTGAAAAACTAATTGATTGATCTGAAATATCTTTAAGTTTTTTCTTGTGATTATTATATCTTCCAAGTAAATTCATATTTACCAATTTCTCTTTTTCACTAACTTTTTTCTTTAACTCTTTGATTTCACTAGTTAACGCTGGAATTTTTATGATAAAGTTTTCTATCCCACTGTTAATCTTTATGAATTCTTTTTGACTCGTTTTTGTTCCTTTAAAATATTTTTGTAAATCCAATAAAAGTTCTGTTAAATCTTTAATATTGTCTTTATTCAAAAGTATTTTACTTGGTTCTTCTATACTTTTTTTGATTAACTCTTCTTTTACTGATTTAGAAGGGTAAGTATAAAAATACTTTCTAAGCGGACGAGCAAATTCGGTTAAATCTTTTCGTATATTATGTTCTACTTCATCTAGTTTCTTAGAAAGTTTTTCTGTTTCTGAAAGATTAGCGTAACATTTAAGATATTCTTTAGTTGCTTCTATTTTTTTGATCTCAATAGATGTTTTCTCCGAATCTAAATTAATTCGGTTAATCATTTCCTTATATTCATTAATTTTTGAAGTGGTTGATTTTATAGATTTCAATGTTGTTTGATAATTTATATAAAGTTTCTTAACTCCATTAAATTCATTCATTTTAGGTTTATTTTCAGATAAAATTTTAAATAATTCCGAAGATTCAA
>CALBXV010000267.1 GCA_937890045.1 uncultured archaeon | reverse complement strand
TCAGTACTCTCTGTAGTAACAGCCTGACTCCTATATGCAGCAAACCACATATGATTACCACTACCAGGATCTGTCACTATCATATCAGAGATAACAGCATTTGACATCAATCCCTCATCAGCCTCGTGCCATCCAGCTATTGGATAAGAAGCACTAATATCAAGAGTAGCCTTAGCAACTTTGTGAAGTGTACCATAAGTACCTATACCAGCATCAAATACAAATAAATAATCTGTATCAGGATGTTCGCACATAGCAGTTGCTGTTGTAAATACATTCGGCCCCTTTAAAGTAACTCCATTACCAAGACTAGCATCAGTATACTTCCAAACCCTTGATCCCTTCCACTCAATAACATAAGAATATGTACCATCACTTACATGAGCGTGAGCCAAGGGAACCGCGTCAGGTCTCTTTAGTTCAGCATCCTGAACCTGAAGACTATCCTGGTCTGTTGTCAATCCAAACTGTGCATGATCTATATACCCAACCCACTTGGGTGCATCTGTTGCAGTATTTCCCAAACCAACATGAACTGCTCTATTATTAGATTGCATAGTTGCACCTGCGGATGGAGTAGGTGATATTGTTGTTGCGGAAGGGGTAACGCTAGTACCACTATGGAAATTTTCCCAAACCTGAATTTTCTTTGCTCCTGCCGCTAAGCCAAAAGTAACCAAATCTTTTGTTCCATCACCCTTATCAAGCCATGAAGCACAATTATGATCTGTCACACCACCAGCATTGGATTGTGCAGTCGCATCATTAGGTATACCTTTGACTACACCATCCTCTGTAATGCTATCAAGATTAAGAGAATAAGATGCCGCCTCTGGCGGTATGTCCCTAACGTCAGGAGTGGTCATTGTCCCTGAGTCAAATCTATTTAGTTCGTATAGTTCTTTAGGCATTACTTAACACGCTTTATCTGTGCAGGTTTTCTCTGCTTAAGTGGTCGTAACTCCATATCGAAAGGCTTATGTTCCATTATTTCTTTTCTTATTTGCTCACTACGGGACACTACAGGCTTACTTGGTTCTTTAGTAGCCTTTACAGCTGGCATCTTTCTAGTTTCGTGTCTTTGCCTCATCCCTTCTACTGATAAAAATGGTGCCATCGTTGCATAAGGAATAGCCTCACTCACTCTATTATTAATTCTTAGCTTAGCCTTCATAAATGGATTGGTTTTTTGGAGAGGAGATCTCAAATCTTCTGGCCCCCAAATCAGCCTAGCCCCATGGGGTATCTTAGTAGGGTCGGCTACTGTCCCTATTGATCTAATGTCAGTTTCTAATGTATTTTCAAAAAATTTTATCTGGTTTTCAGACATCGGTTTACCTTCCATCCAATCCTTCGCCCACATCCTTTGTTTTTCACTATATTTTGGAATATAATCTGAAAATTCCCCAGTTTCAGCATACTTTTCTAACCGAGACATCCCTAAGAAATCCTTCCGATTGTTTATCCATAGCATCTCCATAGTGTCCTTGATATCTTTTTCCGTCTCTATTAACAAATGTTCATCATAGAAATCCTTATGTTTTCGGGCATTCTTCTTCTTTAACTGTCCCAAAGTCTTCATTTTTTCCATCATTTTGTGCTCTGCGTGTGCAGGCCGTACAAAAGCTAGAATCTTTTCAGGTTTTGCTATAGACTCATTAAGATATTTTAAGTTTGGCTGGTACCTCTTCATAGCAAGAGCTCTCTTCATTGCATATGGCCCAATTTCATACAAAGGGCCAGACTCCCTCAAAGGCATTCTCGCACTAACTGAGACATCCCTAAGAAATCCTTCGGATGCTCTAAAAGTATGTTGTAATAATAGTCGCCTAAGCTGGCGGACATCATCTATTCGCTGTACAGTCTTATGCTTAGGCTTTAGAGGCCCCTTCTGTATCGTCTCGGGTAAAGATCCACGCACCATATCTATGTATGGAATCTTACCAGTTACCGTAGTAGGGTTTGGTGTAAGATCCCACCAATCATATACTTCACCAATCACTGGCTTCCCAGTAGCGCCTCCATATTGAGGAACATCGAAGTGTCCTCCTGGGCCTTTTATACCCTTCCTTCCTGGTAAGGCTGCTTGGTGACTACCCGCCAACCCCTCTGCATGACCCCTACTACCTGTTGTTGCATAGCCCTCGCGAAATACTCTTGCACCATATGCACCCATAGGATAATTTTCTAAAGCGCCAAGAAAAGCCCTCTCACTAACATCATCTGGCCCCGAATGAGGAACCTGACCTCTGTTTCTAAGTCTATGATAGAATCCCTCCCGCATAACCCTGTCTTGCACTTCCATATTTAATGGCCTATTTGCAGGAGTCGTTTTCGTGCTATATATATTAGCACCATATGCACCTTCTTTTGTAGGATCTAAGCCCCATTTAGCTCTCCAAATAGGATATGACTCATAAGTACCAGCATCCAGGTTGTGCCCTGATAAAATATCGTCTAGTAAGTAACCCTGAGTGGTCGGCGGTTTTTTGGAGTCTAAATAAGTTGGCTCATCTTTAATAAATGCCCTCAACTGGTCACGCCATGGTGTATTCTTTAACACCGCTAATGGGCTTTTATTAAAAGCATCTGGCGGATATACATTAGCTGCATACCTTCCAGCTAGTTTTCTAACAGGTCTGCCCGTTGCTTTTATCATATTCCATATTGGCCCTCTAGCTAATGCTCCTCCAGTCAGTGCTATAGTAGTCTTTGGATACTTCATTGCTGCCGCTGTCATCCCAATCTCTGCTGCTGCTGGCAATAAAGCACTACCCGTTGTTAGAAATTGAGCAGGTGATACAAGAGGGAATCCTTGTCCACCAGGGGCTACATGAGGATTGGGAATAGGTACCATTTCACCTTTATCAGTTCTATAGTAAGCAATCTCATGGCTAGAAGGATTCTTAGCCTGTTCTATAGGTATCTTAGTCCCCTTCTTACCCTGAGCTACCCAGAGTTGTTGAGGCTCTTGCTTCTTTTTCTTACCTTTTCCCACCTTTATCCTTTTCGCGACTTGGAAACCTTTTTCTTTTCCTCTTTTGCTTTTTTTGTTTTCTTCGATACGATGCCATGCTCTCTCCTCTCCTCCAAAGGGATACCTTGAAATGGTTTACCTGTAGTATTTGAATAGACTGTACTCATCTATTATGCCAACGTGGTGTCTCGCCCAATAGAAATACAGCTAATACGAACCCCAGTATAACTCCAAGCAAGAAAACACACATATTAATTCCCGTCTATTAATTCACCCCAAAGCGACATTCTACCATTGAGAATATTTATCACTGAGACTGTAAACATGCCCTTATCGTAATAATCTACTATAGAAAAGGCATGCCCCCAGTTGACCTGTCTATTCCCTAACCATTTATTTGCTTCCGCATTCATATCTTTTAAGCATCCTATTGCCCATGCACTCTTCGGGCCGTCTAAATGTGTCACGCTTGTCTGTTGAATATCATGATGATGTCCATACATAATATTTGCTCCCATCCTTAATAGATGAGTACGTGTATGCTGTATGCCACTATACTGATGTCCATGATAAAAATTCAACTTCCCTATCTTAAGTATCTTTCCAACTGGATAATATGTATATCCACGTTCAGCAAGCTTCAAAGCTTTCTTGAACTCAAGCTCCTTAAGAAATGGGTTCTCCTCTACGAATCGATCAAGCCATTCATCATGATTACCCTGGCAACAGTATTTAATCTTACAATTAACCTTATCAAGAACTTCATCTATCATGTCAAGGCCAGCATTGCCTTCATCAATATCAGCCTCCACGAAGGGTAACTGATACTCTAAAGGTGGGCGTCTTTTCTTACGCCATTGCCAGTGACTACATCCTTCTGCCTCTATAATATCTCCAAGATCTATATAGCCATGAGGCTTAATGATCTCAATAGCCTTTATAAGGCAGTTAAGCGCTGGCTGGTCATGTAAGGGAAAGTGTTTATCAGGAGATACTACGTATCTCTTAACAACATTTTTATCTATACTTCTTGGCATCTTCTATACCATCCAAACCAGAATTTCATTAAAGCAGGTTTCATTAAAACCAATTTAGCATAGTGCAGCATTCTAAATGCTCTCAGCCTATCAACCTCTAATCTCTTCGTAGCTTTGATAGTATTAGGCCCTATCTTCCCATCAACCTTTATCTTATGTTTGGGATTCTTAGAGTTGCTTGCCTTTTGCAATACCCTAACAGAAGCATATTGACCCATATTAACAACCATGTCAAAGAATGTCTCTCTTAAACTCATGGGTAACTTATTTACCCTTGAAGGCTTCCAGTATCTCTCGTAGTAAATATTAGAAGCCTCCTCCTTGGTAAGATTTTTTATATCAACTTCAGGATTAGCCCTCTTGCTGATACCATATCTAGTCTCACCCCCAGGATCTTTAGGATCATTGACATAACCACCTTCCCTATTAAGCACCCCTACTATTATATCATCAAACTTAGTAATCCTTGAGTACCTTTTTAATTTTCTCAAGCATTTCATCATCTTGTTTTGACTTCGTTGCTTTAACAATCATGCTCACAACTTTAAGAATGATAGCTTTAGCACCATTCTTCTTGACCTGATTCTTTATGTACACAGACAACATACTCATGATTCTTCCTTCATAACTTTAGCTCCAACAAGAACTTTCTTTATAGAAGTCCAAACCAAATCGTCCATCTTGCTTGGGGAAAGTGCAACAACCTTATCTACCATCATAATAGCGATTAGTACATATTCCCAGTTTTCCATCATAAAGTCCATTACAGACCTCCTATTGTTTATTTATACAATATCCAATCAGATGCGTTGAACCCAGGGTCTTGAGTCTTTTGCTCAGTCTCTGGTTCAACAATAATATCATCTCTGTCCCATCCCTCATAAGCACACCCAGTGAACACTATACTACTAACCAGAGCAAGAACAGACCCAAGAATAATACCAACAAGCGAACCCATCCC
>CALBXV010000266.1 GCA_937890045.1 uncultured archaeon | reverse complement strand
ATCTCATAGGTTTATAATCCAGAAACATAGCCATTTCCATATTATTCTATTAATTCAATTAGAAGGATACATATGAGAAAATACTTACTACATGTCTTAATCATATCGGTTGTGTTTCTTTTAATACTTCCAATTCTACATGCCGAAGGAAAAAGAGGGGTTGTGGTTCTGTTGGAGTGAGCTTGCAGTACTAAGAATTTCACTGAAAGTAACATAACTGCTAATTCTCAGACGTTGTGAATAAGTTTAAGTATGGTAAGGGTTTATAAAGACGGATTTTTCAATAAAAATGATGGTGTAATATCATTATTCAGTCTCCCCAAGACCTGCTTTTTTGGACGTAAAATATGGACTTGTGACGGCTATGGGGGAGATCATGGGGAAATATTCTGAAAGTGCCCCATTTTTATGAATCTGATAAACAGTGATAAATTTCTTCGGGCGTTGTTGCTGGTAGCATGTTGCATGTTTTTTCAGTTTTGCCGTATCATTTCATTGAGCGAACAGGACGAACATGGTAATGATGATCGGGTAGTGCAAGGAACACATCGCCACGAAGAAAGTTTACGGTCCACTTAGCTGACCAGAAATCCTCGTGATGCTTGTCATTTTTGTCTCCTGTCCATATACAACTTTGCTCATAACTAAAGATGGGGTTTATGTAATGATGAACTATTATATCATCCCTATCATACCTATTGCTCGGCTCCAGTAATGATACTGCTTCCTCTAAAGTTGGCAATCTCCAGTCGCCGAACCCTGCATATCCACTGCTATTTAAGTTTTTTAGCCATTCTTCTGCTTTCTTCCATTTGTATGCATCAGAACCATTCTGGCGCCACATAAGACCTGTAGTATAATCTATTACCACCGTGTCTTCATTTATAGATTTTTTCTCATAATAATGATTAATTGTACTGTGACCACAGAATCCCAAATTCTCCATCTTTCTTATTGATACATTCGGCATTGACTGTGCCTGAGATACTGACAGCACTTTATAAGATGAGCGCAAACGTATAGCAGGCTTTAGCTCTCTGTTAAATGAGCGGACTGGGAGAACACCGAACATACTACTGAACTCGTCCCAGTCCACGGCACCTGCGTTGAGGTGAACGCGCCACGCAGCCCCCGAACCAAGTTTATCACCTGTCCAAATATACCATTCTTTATTATCAAATATAGGATCTATGTATAGGTCATTGCTCTTACTCGGTTCCAGTATTGATACTGCTTCCTCTAAAGTTGGCAACCTCCAGTCGTGATAGCCTGCATAACCTTTTTTATTTAGATTTTCTAGCCATTCTTCTGCTTCTTTATATGTTAAATAATTCTTGGAACTGGACTGGTACCACACTAACCCAGTTGCATTATCTATCACCACCGTGTCCTCATTTATAGACTTCTTCTCATAAGAATTATTAATTGTACTATGACCATAGAATCCCCATGAATCCTTCTTTCTTATTGATACATTCGGCATTGACTGTACCTTAGATACTGGCAAGTCCCTATAGGGCGATTGCAAGCTTGTACGAGATACAGTACCATATGACGGTTCTTCACGACTTGACAGACTTTCAGAAGCAGGCACTTCCTCACCTTTGAGATAGCTCAGGAATTTATACGAAACCCTCTCCATTGATTTGACAAGACCTTCAAGAGGACAGTCGCAAATGTCCTTTTCCATCACCTCATTCTCACCGTCTTTATTGATCA
>CALBXV010000265.1 GCA_937890045.1 uncultured archaeon | reverse complement strand
CGTTTAGGCCATTGATTATCTTGGCTGTTTCATCTTGATACTTATCTCTGTTCCGTTGTCTGTTTCGTTCCACTACTTCTGAGGCTGTCTTCCTATACATAGGTAGATGTATGCTTCTAGAGCGAGTAGTGTCAGGCAAAACATCAGCACCGATTGAAGCGAATGCCTTTGGACAGAAGGATGTGAATTCCTGCACCGTCATATCGGATTGCCTCGTCTTAATGACCATCCCAGTTACCTCAAACCCAGAGTTGAAGAATGCGATCAACTCTTTTTGTTCTGGGGTAAGGTTTCTGCTAACGAACACAGCATCGACTTCATCGAATAGAAGCGTCGGTTTCTTGTTATCTACAGTTCTCTGGATTGCTGAAGTAGTAGCACCTGAGGACATGAAGGCGTTCTTGCACAAAATCTTTAGCCAACTGAAGACTGTGGATTTACCGCTCTCTCTTTCAGCCGACCAGATGTTTAAATATGGAGTATATTGAAGTTCTTCCCATATGTACGTGTGGTCAATCCAAACGACCAGCAGATTCATTACATCTTCGTCTGCAACGATAAACTTCTTGATCAAAGCCTTCGTTTTATCTAGCGTACGATGGAGTAGATTCACCTGTGGTTTTTCCTGTTGCTCTACTACTTCTTTGACTGTTGTCATTGCGTAACAAGTCCTGTCAGTATGTCGTTATAGTCCAGCCCTGGTGGTGCTGGACTGCTCATTACTCGATA
Organism: uncultured archaeon; assembly: GCA_937890045.1. Next base: position 447 of record CALBXV010000265.1, on the reverse strand, counting down.
GCCTTTGGCGAGCAATTGATCCCCTGCCCTATCTCGTGCTTTGTCGCCAGCTTCGTCCCCATCGGTGAATATTTTCACTTCGTTAATAATGCCTAGCGGAGGTAGTTGTACCTTGGAAAGATTTGACGCACCTAGGCACGCCCATACAGGAATATCTAACTCCTGTATAAGAGTCATAGCGGTGATGACCCCTTCCGCAACTCCAAGAACACCAGAGGAATCAAGGTTAGTTAACTTAACAGAACCGCCTTGCGTACTACCTAGGGACATCTTGTTTTGTGCATCAAACGCCTTAGCTCCGCCATTGATGTAGTGACGCTCTATCCCCATAAATTGGTTACGTCCGTCGCTGACACGCACGACCATAGCTTCTAAACACATTCCTGAAGGCGTATGAGCAAGGGCTTCATGGTGTCTGATCTGGTCGGAAAATATTTTGATGCCTCT
>CALBXV010000264.1 GCA_937890045.1 uncultured archaeon | reverse complement strand
AAGGAATAACTGTACTAAAATATTTTTTAAATAATTCAGGTTCTTGCTTTAATGCACTATCAGTATCTAGAAAAATTACTCCTTGTTTTTCCAGTTTTTCGTGTAATTTATGATATACAACTTCGGATTCATATTGAGCTCCTACTCCACCTAAAAATTTTTTCTCTGCTTCAGGTATACCAAGTTTTTCAAAGGTGTTTTTAATATTTTCAGGTACATCATCCCAATTTTTTTCTGCTTTTTCAGAAGGTTTAGCATAATAATAGAAGTCGTTAAACTTGATAGTAGAAAGATCTGCTCCCCAAACTGGCATAGATTTTTTTTGAAATATTTCAAATGCTTTAAGTCTAAAATCCAACATCCATTTTGGTTCTTGTTTTTTGTGAGAGATAGCTTTAACAATATCTTCTGTTAATCCTTTAGGGCTTTTGAATAGATAATCTTCTTTATCTTTAAAATCATATTGAGAATAATCTAAAGTGATGTCTTGAGCAACCATATATAATCACATATTATGATGATATAACTGATGTTATAACTTTTATGTTTTGGATTTATCAGTAATCCAGGAGTAGCCTTTTTCTTCAAGTTTCTCTGCTAATTCAGAACCTCCAGATTTAACAACTTGACCATCATGAATTACATGTACATATTGTGGTTTTATATAACGTAAGATTCTTTGATAATGAGTAATTAATAAAATTCCTAAATTAGGTCCAGATAATTTATTTACACCTTCAGCAACAACTTTTAACGCGTCAATATCTAAACCAGAATCAGTTTCATCCATTATTGCAATTTTAGGTTGTAGAAGAGACATTTGAAGTATTTCACATCTTTTTTTCTCTCCACCTGAGAATCCTTCATTTAAGTATCTTTGTGCAAAAGATTGATCAATATTCAATTCTTCAAGTTTATTTTTTAATATATCACGAAATTCTAGGATTGTAATTGTTGGTTTGGATTTATCAGTTGAATGAGTAGAATTATATGCTGCACGTAAGAAATTAAAAAGTTTTAAACCAGCTACACTAACTGGATATTGAAATGCTAAAAAAAGACCTAGTTGTGATCGTAAATCTGGACTTTTTTTAAGAATGCTTTTACCATTAAATTTTATATCACCTTTATCAATTTTATATTTTGGATGTCCCATAATACTATAAGCAAGAGTGCTTTTTCCAGACCCATTAGGACCCATAACAGCATGAACATCGCCTTGACTAATACTTAAATCAAGTCCTTTAAGTATTTGTTTACCTTCTACACTGACGTGTAAATCTTTAATTTCTAGCGTATCAGACATAACATTAATAAAATCGTATAACTAGTGTTATATCTTTTTTGTTTAATATCTATTTTATTAACTAAAATTAAAGAAATCAGTGAAAATTATATATATAACAAAAGTAAAAGTTAATTTGATAATAATGCCAGCAATTGACCCTGATTTTAAAACTAAAAGAAAAATAATTGAATCGGATAAACCATATGATGTTTATGGTCCAGTTAATACTCCAGAAATATTAGGGATCCATGGTAGTGTTGTAGCTGTTGATTTTGATATATGTATAGCTGATGGTGTATGTATAGATGTATGTCCAACAGCAGTATTTGATTGGGCAGATACTCCAGGAACAAATCCACATAAACTACATCCAGATTTACCACCATTAATAGCAGAAAAAAAAGCTGCTCCATCAAGAGAAGATGATTGCATATTTTGTATGGCATGTGAAATTCAATGTCCAGTCACAGCAATAAAAATCTTCCAGCCTTAAATTTAGAATAATAATTTAATAGTATTAACAATAAAAAGTATATTGAACAAAATTATTTATTGAAAAAATAAAAAAAAATAACTACTTCTAAAACCAATCAATAATGGATGAAACGCGAAATCAAATATCTTCATTGTGAAGAAAATCTCAAAAAGAGTTTGAAGGATGAAATAGATGAGATTCTTTCTGTGGTCCATCTGATTGAGTGAAAGGAAGAATTCAAAGTCACCGAACCAGATTCAACACTTCTCCATCAAACTGCATACAACAAAAGATTTGAAATAGAATTTGAGAAATTGGGGTGGGAGAAGAAACCTATGTTGAGTGATAAACCAAGATTGATAGGTGATTTCAGAAAGAATTTGGTATTTGTAGAAGTACAGTTTGGTAATAGTGCGACATTGTATCGAGATTTCTACAAATTTCAGTATGGACTTGAGAAGAAGCTTTTGTCATTGAGTGTTCTAATTGTACCTATTAATCCAAGGAAATTCTTTCCAACTCGTCCTAGAAGTATAAGCAACATGGCAGAGTATGATCTTGCACTAAGATACTTTGAAGTTTTACCTATTAAAGTTCCAACTATGGTGATAGGGTTGATGAGAGATTGATCCTCCAAATAACTCCCACTTAGTACTTTAAATCAACACAACTCCTCAAAAAGTATATTGAACAAAATATTAGTATAAATAATAATTTAATCAAATATTAATTATGTCAAATATTTTATTAGGAGCTCATATGTCTATTTCTGGCTCAATTGATCAATCAGTAGATAGAGCAAAAGATTTAGGATGTACAACATTTCAGATATTTACAGGTAATCCAAGAGGATGGTATATTAATACATTAAATGATGATATAACAAAATTATTTATTGAAAAAATAAAAAAAAATAACTACAATAAAATAGTTACACATATGCCATATTTACCAAATTTAGCTACAAGTAACGATATAATATTTAACAAATCAGTTAAAACATTAAAAAATGAATTAATTAAATGTGATAAATTAGCAATTCCTTACCTTGTTACTCATTTAGGTAGTCATTTGGGAAAAGGAATTGGAGTGGGAATAGAAAATGTTACTAAAGCTTTAAGGCTAACTTTAGAAGAAGTGGATAATAATGTTAAAATATTATTAGAAAATATGGCAGGTACTAAAAATAGTGTAGGATCAAAATTTGAGAATATAATAAAGATTATTGACGGAGTAGATAATCAAGATAAATTAGGAGTATGTTTTGACACATGTCATGCATTTGCTGCAGGATATGAATTACGAAACTTGGAAGGAATAGATAATACATTAAAAAATTTTGATGAAACTATTGGAATTAATAAATTAAAAGTAATTCATTTAAATGATTCAATGGGAGAATTCAATTGTAACAGAGATAGACATCAACATATAGGGCTCGGATATATTGGAAAAAATGGATTTAAAACTTTTGTAAACGATAGTCGTATAAAACATCTTCCTATGATTTTAGAAACACCTATTAACAATGAGAGGGATGATGGGGGTAATTTATTAGAGATTAAAACATATTTAAATGAAAAATAAAACTGATGAACTATACAAAAAATTTTTATTGATTAATATTTTGTTATTGATATAAGATGTTTATCTTCGCAAATATCACATTTTGTTAAATCTAAGTTAGGTTCCATTTCAATGTGATATTCACATAACAATTTATTATTTTTAACAAAGTTAATAGCTTCTTGAAATTTAGAAAGTATCATTTTATTATCAATAATTTCATTTGTAAATAATTTAGCAATTATAGAGGTGATTGTTTGTAGTTCCACACATGTTTCTAGATCTAAACGATTTCCACGAGTTTTTCTTATATAATTGCTAACTGCCGCTTGAGTTAAATTCATTTTCTTAGCAACTTGATTTTGAGTTAAATGATGTTGATCAATTAATTTAAGTGCTATCATTGATCTCAATTTTGGAATAACTGCGTTACTAATTAATTCTTCTGGCAGTAATAACATAATTAGTATTACAAATAATGAGATTTAAACATATTTATATTGATATATTAAAGTGGTATATTAAAGTGGTATATTAAATTGAGATAGTAATTTCATATATGAAGAAACAGTAGTACATGGTGGTTGACAAACAAAATTATTACAAACAAAAACAGTGACCTCTTCGTTAATTTGTTTTTTATTTTTAATTATAGAAACATTAGATTTATCAGGTAAACCAACAGCTATTTTTAGATTGGGAAAATAAGGGGAAAATGTTTTTTTAAGAAATTCACGTGTTTTAATATTATTATAGTTACCAATTATACTAACAGTAGGTTTTTCAGAAACAAGAAAATCAATACCAGCTAACCAATTACAATAACCTAGAGGAGAAGTTTGTATTCTAGAAAGATGATTTTTGATTAAGTTATCAGCTATATTTTGATATAGATGATTATGAGTTAATTCGTATAGAGATAGAAATAACATAGTAGACATTGAAGCTCCGGATGGTGAAACTCCATCTTCTACAGTTTTAGGACGTAAAAAGAGGTTATCATGATCATTACTAGTATCATATAAAACATTCATATTCTCTAAGAAATCATTAATAAGTACATCCCCAAATTGAATTGCTTGATCTAACCATTTTTCATTAAAAGTTGCTTCATAAAGAGTTAATAAAGCATTAGAGTAAAATGAATAATCCTCAAGATAACCGTGGCCAAAAGTTTGATCTTTTCTCCATATTCGTTTAAGTTTTCCATTATTTTCTAAATTTTCTATTATAAAATTTGCATTTTTCGTTGCTATATCCAAATAATCTTTTCGATTTAATACTTTAGCAGCTTCTGCGAAACTAGACATCATAAGTCCATTCCATGATGTAATAATTTTATCGTCTTTAAAAGGATGAATGCGATGATTACGATGGGTTTTTAATTTATTTTTTAATGATTCAAAATATTCATAATCTAAATTTTCATTCTTTAATGATTTATTCTTAGTTAATATATTTTGGTTTTCAAAATTACCTTTTTTAGTTATATTAAATACATTTAATATATAATGAAAATCCTTTTTAGACAATAATGAATCAAGTTCATCATAAGACCAAAGATAGAAGGTTCCTTCTTGTCCATCAGAATCAGCATCTTCAGCAGAGAAAAAACCGCCTTTTTCATCTGTCATTTCTGTTTTAATATAATCCAAAGTTTCTTCCATTATTTTAAGATAAAGAGAATTGTTAGTTATTTGATATAAATGAAGATATAGTTTCGATAATAAAGCATTATCATATAACATTTTTTCAAAATGAGGTACAGTCCAATATTCATCCATAGAATAACGATGAAAACCACCTCCAATTTGATCATAAATTCCTCCATAAGCCATATTTGTTAAAGTAGATTCAACAACATTTAATGCAGGTAATTTTTTTTGAGAAATATAACATCTTAATAAGAATTCATATATTAAAGGTTGAGGAAATTTAGGTGAACCTTTAATTCCACCATTAATATTATCAGACAAAGTAAGTATTTGATCAAATGCTGAATTTAATATCATAGAATAATTAACAGTAGATGATTTATCGTCGGTAAACTCTAATTTATTTTGTAATTGATTTCCAAAGTCTTGAATTTCTGGTTTACGATTTTTGTATATATTAATTATATGTGTTAGAACTTGTTTAAATGACGGTAAAGACAATTTAGAAGTAAGAGGGAAATAAGTTCCAGCATAAAATGGAATTTGATCTGGAGTTAAAAAAACAGTCATAGGCCAACCACCTCTACCTGTCATAATTTGTGTTATTTTCATATATATTGAATCAACATCAGGTCGTTCTTCTCTATCAACTTTAATACATACAAAATTTTCATTCATTAATTTAGCCGTTTCAAGGTCTTCAAACGATTCTTTTTCCATAACATGGCACCAATGACATGTAGAATAACCTATGCTTAATATTATTGGCATGTTAAATTTTTTAGCTTTATCAAATGCTTCTTTATCCCAAGGATACCAGTCTACTGGATTATTGGAATGTTGTAATAAATATGGACTATTGGATTTAATCAGTCGATTTGACATATGAAATGCGGTTAAAATTTGATTATCATTTATTAATACTAATTAAATTATTAGATTTAGATTTTGTATCTTGGGAAACATTCCAAGCTATAGGCATAACGCCTTTAGATTCTTCAACTTTCTCTATAAGATATTTCCTAATTTTATGAGATATTTTAGTAAATTCATCATTATTATATTCATCAATTTTACCTTTATCAGATAAT
>CALBXV010000263.1 GCA_937890045.1 uncultured archaeon | reverse complement strand
CGACCAAGATGTAGATGATGAACCAGCTGCTGTGGTTGGATAACATCTTATAGGAGTTTTTGATAGTATCTTTGCTGTATCTATAACAGCACCACCACCAATTGCTATAACATCTTCTTCAGTACCAACCTCATTTAAAATATCTTTTGTTGGTGCAGATGAAATAATTCTTACTCTCTTAATCCCATGTAAAAAATCTCTTGTAGATTTAGAACATACCAATAATGTATTCAAAACAACTCCTTTATCTGATTAGTGTTATCAATACAACCCAACTCAACTCGCGGGGCTTTACCATCATTACTAATTTTAATTATATCTGTTATACCTGAATATGAATCTTCCAATTCAGAACATTTGTATTTACCAACAGATTCATGACAACCATTATCTAAAATATACACATAGAGATTATCCAACTTTTCATCTCTAATTGTATGAGTTATTCCCAAATGCATTAATAAAGCTCCATCACCACTCAATACCACAATATCCTTGTCTGTATTTAAAGCTATACCCAATCCTATACACGGAGCCATTCCCATACTTCCTTGCATATAAAAGATATTAGAATTATTGGGATACTCATAATATACTGCTCTGGATATGTATCCAGTATTAGTAATATAAATAGCATCTTCTCCATGTCTTTCAAATAACATATTTATAGCTTCTCTTCTACTTAACATTATTATTTCCCTTTACTATAATATACGGCGAATAATCCATTAAATCAAGTATTTTTTCATCAATTTCACCCATAACCTTGTGTTGTGGTAATGTGTGTCTGTGACCTATAATTAACAATGGTTTTATATCATGAGGAATACATAAACTGGTTATTGGATTTATTATATTACCCAAACCTGAATTTTGTAAATAAACACAGGATTTCTTACCAGCTAACTCAGCACCAGCTGCAATCCCAATCGCCTGTCCTTCATTAGTCGCAATTACATGCTTAACACCACTCTCTATTATTTCATTTATAAGTGGTTTCAACCCACTATCTGGAACACCAGTAAAAAACTCATAACCATCATCTAATAATTGTTGCAACTTAATCATTTGGTATTAACTCCAATACTTGTTTAATTGGTAAACATTTATCATTTGATTCATAAGACCTTTTATTTTCTAATATTGATTTTGCCGTGTCAACCATTGATGGGTAAGAACTTCTAAGTAAATGATTTGCATATATTACTACATCAACTCCCAAATTATACAATTCACCTTCAGTTGTATGATTATAAGTTGATGGTACAGCAATTAAAGGAACTCTTTTATTAAATTTTTTATATTCTTTACAAAAAGAAGATATTTCATCTGGTTGATCACTCTTACTGTGTATCATTAATCCATCAGCGCCAGCATCTATATATGCTTTAGCCCTCTTAACTGCATCATCTAATCCATTATTTAAAATGAAACTTTCTATTCTCGCTATTATCATAAAATCTTTTGTTACTAATACTTTTTTTCCCTGTGATATTTTATAACTAAAATCCTCAATAGTATCTTGCAATTGATTTGATGTATCTTCAAATAATGAATTTCTTTTGTTACCAATCTTATCTTCTATAACAACCGCGGATACTCCCATCCGTTCTAAATTTTTAATCATAAATTTAAAATGTTCTACTATACCACCATTGTCACCATCAACAATCATTGGTTTGGTTGTTACATCAAATATCTCACTCAAAGTTTGACTTATAGTTGTCATATCAATATATTGAATATCCGGTTTTCCCTTTGAAGCTGAGTGAGTTAAACTACTCAACCACATTCCATCAAATTCTTCATTTCCAACTTTTGTTTTTTCTGTTATCAAGCCAGTTAAACCATTATGTGACTCTAAAATTCTTACAATTGACTTAGATTCTATTAATCTCCTTAACATTTTTCTTCTAATATCCGGAGTTGTACCAATTTCTTTTAAATGATTATGTAATTTAGTAGAAGATACCCCTTTTGTATATGGAATATCTATAACTTTTCCCCCCCATTCATTTAACTTATCTATGACTCTTTGTCTAACTTGCTTTTGCACCCCACTTTTCCAATCATCTCCATGAACCACATAAGCCGGTCTTAACTTTTCTATATTCGGAATATAATCTAATGTTGTTTGTGGTATAACTTTGCTTACTCCTACAATATTTTCTACAACTATTTTTCTTTCTTCATACATAAGGGCTGGTAATCTTTTATAACTAGCTATAGCAGAATCAGCAAGTAATCCAATAACAACCTCTCCATATTTCTTAGCTTCTTTTATAATATTTAAATGTCCGTGATGAATTAAATCAGCACACATACCGACATAAACTATATTATTCATTTTCAAAATACCACCTCCAAATACCTGATTTTAAATAATTCAATAATTGATTATCATTATCAACCAAATCATATCTTGAATTGTTTTTATTGTAAATAACACTTCTAGTATTATTTTCTGGTTGATGATGTGATGTTTGTAAATATTCACCTTCACCAAGATATTTCATAGCAGAAACAGTTGTACATCTCGAATTATCAATAGTACTGCGGCCATCTTCAGAAACATAAATTCTACTTTCATCAAATTCTGATAATACATCGTCTGATGTTTCACTGTTATATATTCTATTCATTATAGTATTATAAAAATCTAAATTATAAATTATTTTTTTACTTACTTTCTTATTTTTAATATTATCAGTTACACTAACCCAAGTCAACCAAGAATGTGGTGGTGACATGAATTTATCAACTTGATCCCAGTGACCGTGGTCTGAAAATACCCAAAACAAAGAATTTTCTTCTTCAAAATTAATTGTATTAATTATTTTACAAAAGTCGTCAATTGTATTTTCTTGCATTTGATTATGATAATGATTATATTTTAAAAATATAAAGTGATTTTCATCACTTGATAGTTTCTGCATTTTTCCAATAAATTTATCTTCATCTTCACCTTCTTTATAATTATAATATTTTACATCTCTATCAATTCCAAAAAGTACATTAGGAACAAATCTAAAATCTCCTTTATCACCCCTAGTTTCAGGCATAGAATGAATATGTATTGTCCAATCATCCGGCAAATTATTGAAAATAATTTTTTTATTCCATTCTCTTTTTTTGTTAGCTGACATACTGATGTAATGTTTTTCATATCCCATTCCATATGTATCCAGTTGAGATGGTGTTTTTCCGGAAAACATTGATGTTAAAGTTGTAGCTGTCCAACTATTTGTTATATAATCAGAATAATGTAAACTCTTTGATAAAAATAAATCTTCAATTTTTTTATGTTGAGGACAAGTATCGAATAATATACAATAAATTTTCATTAAATCCTTTTTTCTAAATAATGATCTTGAACATTTGTATGACCTACATGTAAAATAATTTCATTACCACATCCTATATGACCACTACCAACGCCAAACTGTTTTGGAGAAGCATATGGATAAACACCAGTATTCCAAGCAGCTCTACTTAATTGTAATGGTCCTCTTTTAGGATTTGTTTCCATTAGTCTTTGAAATTCTTCTAGCCACACTCTACCTCTCTCATCATTTGTACGAAGTCCTATCCACCATAAATCATAAGTTAACAAGTTTCCATTAGTTTCATCCTCACCTATATGATAATCACCATCGTTTCCACGAGTATAAATACCATCAACTCTTACCATTTGTCTTTCATTTTGTGGACAGCAAATTCCAAACTTATCTATTATAGGTAATAAAGTTCGTACTTCATCGGATACAAACATTAAATCAGAATCCATCGATATTGCAATATCTGCTTCAGAATTAAGTAATCCCTGAGCTTGGTAATAATCACAACAATGATAGCCCCACTTTAATTTTCCACTTCCTTCTCTATAAGATTTATCAAAAGGTGTATCATCAGAATCAACCACTCTAACCTCTATATCATATCCATCATCTATAGATGGATCATCACTATAACAAATTATCTTAGCTTCTGGAAAATATTTTTTGACTTGAGAATATGTTGGATCTAATCTTCCTATATCACCAACCCACTTTTGATTTGCCGCTGACCTATCACCAAACTCTGCGAAAATTATTTCTAAACTCACAATAACTCCTTTATATTTTTATATACTTCATCAGCCGATATCAAATTCATACATTTACCATCATGATTAGAATCCTCGTATGGGCATGGGAACTGGTCGTAACAGTTCAAGCAATCTAATTCTTCACGCACTAACTTTTTTCCAAGTCCAAAAAGATTTACTTCTTGATGTGGTGTTGGACCAAAAAAACTTACTATCTTCTTTTCTAATGCTATAGCAACATGTAAAGCAACTGTATCACCAGTAACCACCACATCAGATAAGTCTATTAAATAACAAAATTGTTCTATATCATATTTGCTAGTCGCATCAATTACATTTAAAGAATTAAACTCCTTCCAAAGATTATTATTTCTCAAAAGTTCTGAATCCGATCCAGCTAATATTACTTTGTTATTTGTTTCTTCTAATAAATATTCTATCAATTTTTTAAATCCATCGTAAGTCCATTTTTTATGTGGATAAACTGGACCACAACCAGTGTTCAAAACTATTACATTATCTTCATTTTGAATATCATATTTCTTATAAAATTCCTCTTTAAATTTATCAGAAGTATCTTTATCTAAATTTATAATTAATTTTTCATTATCATATTTAATTCCAGCAATAGAAAATATTATTTCTTGATAATTTAATTTATTTTCAGTTTTAGCTCCCCAATTATCTAAGCACATATTATAATGATACTTTGCATCATCATTCAAAGGTATAACATGACCCTCTGGATGTAAGCCGTAGCCCCTCTTATCATCAGAATTAAATAACATCATCATTGAAGTTGCTTTAGGATCTTTATCCAAATTTATAATAATATCAAATCGTTCAAACTGTAATCTCCTAACTACTTCTGAACTATAC
>CALBXV010000262.1 GCA_937890045.1 uncultured archaeon | reverse complement strand
GATTTTGCTAAATTTACAAAAGATAGTGGTAAAAATTTAATGAAGATGGCAATCCAAGCAAAGAAAGTTGGATTGGAAATGAGTACAATTACTGGAGCTATGGAAAAGTCATTAGACCTTGAAAGTTCAATAAATGCTCAATTTGAAGCTTCAGTATTACTTGGTAGACAAATCAATCTTGATAAATTTAGACAATTATCTCTTGCTGGAGATGCTCTCGGAGCCCAAAAAGAAATAGTACGGTTGGTTGGTAGTGAACAGGAATGGAATAATATGAATCTTATTCAACGTAAAGCGTTGGCAGATGCAGTGGGAATGCAAGTAAGTGAAGTATCTAAAGTGGTTGGGGCACAGAAAAAAATGAACAGTGCAATTGAGGAAGGGACTGGCTCGGCCTGGAAATATATGGCTATAGGTGCGGCTATAGGTGCGGTGCTACTTGGTGTTGTTGCCGCGATACTTGCCGCGACGTATCAACAAAAACAGATTAAAAAGATGGCTATTGGTGGATTGAAGGGTGTAGCGATTGGTGCGGGTATTGGAGTTGCTGGAGGTGCAGTGTATAGTGGGATGTCTACAAAACCACCAGTTAGTGGAGCAACAATGAATCCTGGTACGGTGGCTAATGTTAGACGAGGTGAAATGTCTATTCACGCTGGAGAAACTGCAGTTAACACACAAGATTTTAGTATGAAACCTATGATTGAAGAATTAAAGGCACTGAGAAAAGATATGAGAGTAGGTTCAACAGAGAGAGCAGAACAATCAAGACAACAAATTAATACAATAAGAGGAATTGGAGCCGCGAACGCATAATCATGGCATTATCAGAATTAAAATCTAAATTAAATAAATTAAGTACTACTGATTACTTTACAGATGATAGCGCAAGAGGATTCACTAAGGATTTTAAACCAGGATCATTTACAAAATTTCAACCATACAAACTCAAATTAGGACAATCGGATTATTTCGTAGATGATTATGCAAAAGGATTTACTTTAAATATGAAATCCCCAAATACAGGATTTAAGTTAAATAAAACATATCCATTTGAGAAGACATTTGGAGAAAGAAATTCGAGTTATAACTTTTTTGATTTAAATTTTAAAGTAAATGACGGGTTTAAGAAAAATTTTAAATTGGGTGAATCACAATATAAGAACGTACAAGGTAAGAATTTTAAGTGGCCTCTTGATTTAAAAAGAGTAGATTATCAAGGTAATAATTTATCACCAATAAGTGATTTTGAAAGAAAATTCCCTAATATGGTGGGTGGATTATCTTCTATGATGTCATATCCAGAAAGTAAATTAAGAAAACAGTTTTTACATTCTACCAATGATAGATTTAGATATAAAGTAAGATATGAATTTAAAAAAGAGAATCAAATACGATTAGATTCTAACTCAAACACACATCCAATAATTTTACAATCATTAATGGATGTAAATAGATATGGTTGGGCAAAAAACAGACTTTCTAATGTGGGACATACTACTGATTTTGTTCGTGGTGGAATTACTACACATTTAGGTACTGCACTAACAGACCAAATTAGATTAGGTAAATTTTTAACAAGTGGAAGTGGACTTTGGTGGTTAGGTAAACAATTTGTATTACAGTATTTAAATCCAAGAAAAGAAACTCAATTATACAATCCTCTACATATTAATGCAAGTATAATTCCATTTGCTAATGTTTCAAGATTTATCGATATAAAAGGTCTCGGGGGAGGAGTTGCAACCTCAATGGGATTTGCAAAAGATGGTCAAGGGTTATATGAGAGAACTGATGGTTATGACCAATGGGGATGGGCCGGCGGTAGAGGAGAGAAAAATAAATTAGCCACTTATGCAAGAGAGAGATTTGATGAACTAGAATCACAATCAGAAGGATTGATTGTAGCTACAATGAATAAGGCATATGCCGAAGCAGAAAGGGCTAAAAAAGCTGGTATATTAGGAAAACTAGGAGATGGTTTAAAAGAACTAGCAGGTAAATTTAGGGCAGAATCTAAACCAGCCAATATAATAAATTCACAACAGCATATGATTGATCAGAAGAGCCAGCTTGGCCGAGATGATTCAACAGTGCATAAAGACGAAATTGATGCTACTCATCCTACAAATTATGAAACTTTACCTTACAAAGAGCTAGTTAAGAAAAATGCATATGGCTATAAACGTTCTCTTAATACTAATCCAGAGTTGGAAACTCCACCTTGGCCAAGCACGAGAAATCAATCCATTGAAAAATCAACAAAATTACGGAATAAAATTAAAAACACGGGAGATGCATCGGCACCAACACAAATAGTTGCTGATTCAGGGGAAAAAGCGAACTGGTATAGTGATGCGTTAGGAGTACATAAAAGATCACTTGCAGGATATCACGGCGATAAAGTAAATATATTACCATATGGGGTGAACGAAACAGATTTAGATTTAGTAAAATTTCAATTTAAAGATATGGTTAATAAAAAGTTTATAGTATTTAGAGCTACGGTATCTGGACTTACAGATACAATTTCTCCAGAGTGGGGTTCAGAAAAATATATAGGTAGAGCCGATTCCGTTCATGTGTATAAAGGAGCTGAGAGATCACTTAGTTTTGGTTTCACAATAGCACCAACAACAAAACAAGAATTATTTACATTATGGGAAAAATTAAATTACTTAACAGGATTAACATATCCAAATTATACGGATGGTAATAGAATGACAGCACCTTGGACAGAGTTTACATTTGGTGATATGTATAAAGGAGTACCTGGTTTTATAGAATCATTATCTTATTCAATACCTGATAACGCACCTTATGAGATAGATGGAATAGAATTACCAAAGGTTATTGAGGCAACTATGGGATTTAAATATGTTGGTAATAATTTACAAACCATGCAAGGAAAACACTTTGATTTACCTTGGTTGGAAGGAACGGATAATACTGTTATAAATGGTATACCACATAGAAAAGATCCTTATAATAAAGCATTAGATTTAGCTGGAGTGGACACAGCAATGCAAGCTCCTATGGATCAAAGAAAAAACCCCCACAGTTAATTAATAAGAGATAATATAAATGCCAAATTCAAGATATAATTTTACAAAAAATAAAAAAGTAAATAAAAAATCAGTTTTTAAACCAATTATATATCCTAAAATCCCTTTACGTGATGATGATATTTATATATTTTCAAAAGAAAGTGATAAATTAGAACACATATCATATAGATTTTATGGAACTCCTGAATACTGGTGGGTTATAGCAAAAGCAAATAATATTTCTAATGGTTCTATATATTTAGAACCAGGAAAACAACTTAGAATACCCACGTCCACTAGTATACAAGAGATTTTCAATTCACTCGAAGAATTAAACTCCTTATATTAGAATGTCATTTGCGTTAAAACCTATAAATCCAAAAATACAACGAGTATTAGAAGAAAAATCTAAGATTTTATCAAGAGATACAAGTGCCCTTGGTACTCAAGGTGGAATGCCCAACAAATTAAATGAAGTGCAAGGAAGAAGTTCGTGGATAAGATGGATTTCAGGAGATATAGATCCTATTGTTATTTTAGGTGGAGTGGGAATTAATGATAATGGAGTGGGATATTCTTTAGCAAAAGGTTTTAAAGAGGTATATGTTCCACCAGATTCAGCGACAATGAAATATAGTCCATCACAATACAGGGACGCTGGCACACTTTTTAAACCATTAGCTGGAGTGAAATCCATTACTACTTCATTTGAAGGTGCCACTAAAGCATTAAGAAAAACAATAGTTACTTGGACGGTTTTTGATTTAGATGAATTAGAAATATTAACACCTCACTTTTTATCACCAGGTAAATGGACTATGTTAGAAGTTGGTTGGAATTATGACGGTAAAACATTTAAAAATCTAGTGGGTAATAAATTTTTTGAAGTTAAAGATGGAAAAGAGAATGCACCAGCTAAACCAAAGTATGATAAATTTGAAGATTTAGGTAGTTTGGATGAAATCATATACGACAATGGTGGAGATTATGATGTTTTTTCTGGAATTATTACTAACTTTGAATACTCGGTAAGAGATGATGGTGGGTTTGATTGCACAACTACTTTTACAACACACGGTATAAGTTTATTAGATGCAGGAAAAGACACAACTACATTTACAGTTGATACGGCATTCGAAAAGATTGAATTGACAGATGATGCTTCCCTTATAGGTAGATTAGAACAAGATAATATAAATATAGCAATGCAAAAATTGGCAACTTATTTTAGAGTATGGGTAACGGATAAAGATTTTACTTTAAAGGAAGATGCTAAATTAGCAGATGGATTCTACGGCCCTACACCAGCAAATTGGTTCACTTATGTGGGAGTTAAAGGTAAGACTATTAATGAAGGTGAAGAGGATGAAGAATTTGAGGGATTGACGGCATCACGTATTACCGATAATAAAATGACAGAAGATACTCCAGCAGCATCTTGGGTTAGATGGGGTTGGTTTGAAGATAATATATTGTCTAAGTATGCAGGGTATGCTTCAATGACTACAAATGAAGCTGGTGAGGTAACTGGTATTAATGAACTTAAATTAAAATTTAGAAGTATAGAGGATGTATTGATATCGGATCCAGATGCTGGAACTTTAGGAGTAAAAGAATTAGATGAGAATAAAAACCCTAAAAAAGAATCAGTTAGAATTTTAAGTCATAAAAAATTACTTACCACGAATGTTAATAAGTTTATTTTAATTGGTAAAACTCCTAGTTTAGAAAAGGATACAAAAGGAATTTATGCCAGTCTTGGAAAGTTTTTAAATAACGCCCCAGATAGTTTAAAAAAATATGAATTTGCTGTACCAAAAAAGGAAGTAACAGAAGAAAAGACGGATGAAACTACAGAAATTCCAAATGAACATGAGATTGAAGAAGGATTTATACGAAATATATTTTTTAATGTTAGGTGGTTACAAGAACAATTTGAAGGAGTTGGAACATTAAGAGAGGCAATAGATAATGTATGGAATGAATTTAATGCAGAATATCAAAATTATTGGCAGTTTGATGTTGTGGGGGATATTAATGATATAAGTATAGCAAGATTAACAGATAAAAATAATTCAAGATATAGTGTTGATAAGTTTAAAATTTCAACTATAGATTTAAAAGATAAAAAGAATTCTCAGTATGGATGTTATCAATTTCCAACATGGACTAAAGATTCTATTGTATCCACTATGGATTATTCAGTCACTATACCTACAAGCCAAGTTGCAGTTGCAGCTCTTTCTGGAGGAAATTTGGATGCTAATAAAATAGCACAACGAAATAGAGGTGATATAGATGTTCAAACTTTCGTTAAAAGTATGCATAAATCATTTGAAGATTCAAAAGAAAGATTTTTTGATAACGTAACCAGAATTGCAGAATATTCAGCTGTACCCCGTGTAGCAAAATTTGGTAATAATTCGGGTGATGAAAATGCATCATTATCTGAAGGATCAGGCCCAAATATGATTAATACTCTTATTAAAAGAGATAAAGATTTAGTAAATGCAAAAATAGGTGAGACAAAAGTAAAGGCCTTCAAACAGGGTAAAATAGATGATGGACAGATATCTCTTCGGAGTGCTCATGACTTTTTTAAAACACCAGAAGCTGGAAAGTCAACTACAAATAAAACTGATTGGAAGGTATCGTTATATAACAACGGAGCTATACAATCAGAAGGAAATAGTGACTATATATCAGTAATGTTAGGTATAATGCACACATCACCAACTGAATCCAAAGGAGCTTTAACAGATTTATTAAATGGTATTGCAGAACTTAAACTTACAATTGATGGAACTGCAGGTATTTTTCCAGGTGATGCATTTACCTCAATGCATTTACCAAACCATTTAAGACCAGATATAAGTACTGGTATATTACCTTTATTGTTTCAAGTTACAAATGTAGAACAATCAATAAGTCCAGATGGTTGGAAAACTACGATAAGTGGACAACCCAGAATGAATCATAAACATGTATATAATAGAACCGAAGCGGAGTCAGGTTTTGAAAAGTTAGTAAAAGAATTAAAGGGTACAATAGTAGCAGGAGCGGTAACTTCCGAAGCACTATTAACTCGATTGTTTGTAAACAGAAATATATTAGGTATTAATAGAAAATATTTAAATAGATTTGAAATGTTTATGGGAATTACTAAGATTTTAGACGATGAATATTTTGATACTATCTCGACAACACATAGTGCAGGCACACCTCTTATGGGTTGGAGAAAAGATACAAGTGTTGCAACAGATGATGGTAAACTTGAATGGTCTACTACGACCTACACCCACCAAACATCCCACACCACGAACTATTCATGGGAAGAAAGATGCACTCCCGCAATGTTTTCAGGTAGGACAATAGAAGAAGTTATGAGATTCGCAATGTATAATGGAATATTATATGCGATGCCAGACGAACAAACACATAATAGTACTAGAGACCCATATACTTCAGTAGATAAAACTTTTCAATGTGTAAGTTATAATTTATTTAAAGGAGATAACCCAGACACGCATCGTTGGAAACTTAATGGTAAAATTCCTGGTTATACAACGGAGTATATAGAACAAATGGAAAATGATTTGAAATTAAATGAAACTGGACACATTGGAAACACTGGAATTGAAGGATTATATACCCCAATGGCAATTTTACGACGTGGTAAAGATATAATGAATAAATTTTTGCGTTCAAAAGGGGATACGACGAGTGACCCGAACTGGACAAAAACTAAAAAATATCAACAATTATTTACATTTGAAAAAAAATCACCAATAACCATTGATATTGATTGGTGGCCTGACAAAGAAGTTCAGACATATAATTTAAGAATAAACGGGGATAGTTATGAGATATGGTTTGACTATTTTAAATGTATGTTTGATTCTTATTTAGGCACAGACTGGGAAGAAAGGGCACAATTGGTAAAACCTCCTTCAACTAAAGATGATACTTGGAAAGGTGATGAAGATGTCCAATCTAGATTGAATGACAGAAGTGATGTAGAACGTGCACACTTAATAAAATTATTCGATAGTGAAAATATGTTTAAATATGGAGTAGAGAAATTTAGTGTAGAGAATGAAATACATAAGTTTTTACAACATATGGTCGATCCAAAAGGTGGTTTTGATTTTAGTCCAGAATTAATATGGTGGAAATCCCTTGACAGTTCTGATAATAATTTGGATTGGTTTGGCGTGGCCAGTAAGAAAGATTCCTTTAATGGTGAGTGGGATCCAAACTATGCACATGGTGACAACGGTAATGCTTCTTGGCAGATATATCCTTATGAGGACACAGATGAAGGTAAACAAAAAATAACCTACGTGTGGTATGATAAAAATGCTGATGGAACCCGTGGCACAAAACATAAAAAGAAAGTCAATTAACACAAATTAATTTGATACTTATTAGTAATAAAAGGTTATAAAATGAAAAAACAAGTGCTTAATAAAGGATTTGTTGAGGTTATAGATTCGTTAGGTTCAGACTTAACGGTAGTGAACTCGGCACGCGTATCCTTCGGTAAAAGAAAAGAAACATATGATAAGTCAGATAGGGCATTAGTGCGATATTTGGCAAAACATAAACACTTCTCACCATTTCGACATATGGTGGTTCAATTCCATCTCAAAGCTCCAGAGTTTGTAATGAGACAATGGTATAAACACGTAGTTGGAATAGAAACCACATCATCATATCCCACCAAAGACCA
>CALBXV010000261.1 GCA_937890045.1 uncultured archaeon | reverse complement strand
GCCTCTAAATAAATCTATTAAAAATCCAACTGAGGAGTTATTATCAAAAGCGGCTAAGAGACTGAATTTAACTTTTGAATATAAAGATGCTACTTATCCAAAGAGAAGTTTAGTAAAATCAGGATATATTTCAATTAAAAAAAAGAAAATAAAGAGTAAAACAGTATCTGAATTAGCATCTACTATGTCATTAATTAAAAGTAAAGATAAAAATAGAAATAATTAAGGTATTAAATAAAAAAAATACCAATTAGAGATATTTTACTATCATTAATTACATTTATTATGTTGTCTATGGTTATATTAACTTAGATATATTTAATAGACAGTTTAGTATCACTATCATATATTGAGAGTATCTGTAGGACTTGTGCAGCATAGAGCCAAAAGCGGCAAATTTATTATTAAGACTAATGCAAGTTTTAAAAAAGGAACAATATTAACTAACAGATTAGGAGAAGAATTATTCAAGATTGTGGAAACTATAGGTCCAGTTAAAGATCCATATGTTACTGCAACACAAATGAGTGATAAAGCAGATCAATTTATATCTAAAAAGGTATACTTCCAGGATGAATAATATGTTAGAAAAACCTGAGAATAATATCATATTATATAATAATTGTCCAACATGTAATGGTAGATTAATTGGAGACTATGATAAGGGCGAACTAGTATGTTCTACATGTGGTTTTGTATTAGAAGACAACACTGTAGATATTGGTCCAGAGTGGAAAGCATTAAATTTAGAGGATAAAGAAAAAAAAGTTAGAGTAGGATCTCCAAGAACACAAACATTACATGATTATGGTTTATCTACTGAAATAGGTCCAAGACCTTCCACAGGAAAATATGTAGACTCAAGTTATAATAGAATTAAGAAATGGCAAACACGGTTAAGAACTAGTAATCCTGGAGAACGAGGATTATCTAATGTTTTAACAAAAATAACTGAAGTGTGTAATAATCTAGATTTACCTAGAAATATTACTGAAACTTCAGCACATATATATCGAAATACATTAAAACAGAAATTTGGAAAAAATAAATCTATATTAGGTATGACTTCCGCGTCAATATATTTAGCATGTAGAAAATGTGGAATAAGTAGAACTATTACTGAAATTGCAAAAGCTGCCGGAATTGAAAAAAAACAAGTAAGTAAATATTTTAGATTAATACTAAGAGAAACAGATGAATCTTATATACCACATCCATCAATAAACAAATATATTTCTAAAATTTCTAACAAAGGAAAATTTAAACCATATGTTGAGAGATTAGCATTAAAATTATCTTCAGAGATTTCAGATTCAAAATTTTCAAGTGGTAAAACACCAGCAGGATTAGCTGCTGCTTATTTATATATAGCCGTAGTTTTAACAAGTCAAACAATTCCTCAAAAAGATATATCTGATTATGCAGAAGTTACAGAAGTAACAGTAAGAAATAGATGTAAAGAGATTATACAGAATTTTACAATAACACATGATTTATTAGCAAACGTTTAGACATATTATATAACATAATCAATAATGTTGATATACATTACAACAATTAATAATATATTTACATAGGGAATGAAATGGTAAAGGTAAAAGAAGCTGTTAATAAAGAAGAAGATCAGTCAAATAAAAGCAATATAGAAAACATGAAGGCTAAAACAAGAGCTAAACAAACAATTACTATTTCAGAAGATAGTAGCATATCTAGTATATATAAAATTGTAGTAGAAGCAGAAGATCAGGGTGTACTACAAAGTAGTGTATGGAGAAAATTGAAATTAAACAGTAGAGACGGATCAAGATTATCGATAAGACTAGAAAAACGTTCTTTAATAAGAAGAGAGAAGATAGTTGAGAATGGAAGATGGACATACAAACTTTATCCATTAAAAATCCCATTATCAATGAATTCAATTGTTCAATCACCCTGTATAACATGTCCACTAGAAAATAGATGTAGTAATGAGGGAGAAATATCTCCAAAATATTGTAATTTATTATCAAATTGGGTTTTAGAAGACATTAAGAATTATGATAATAATATTTAATATTTTATAAATCTAACAATTATTATGAAACTGAGTGACGCCAAAAGAGATTTTTATAGAAAAAAAGCTAAGAAACAAGGATATATTAGTCGTGCAGCTTATAAATTAATTCAATTAAATCAGAAATACAAAATACTTAACAATGGAGACATAGTAGTGGATTTTGGAAGCGCGCCAGGAGGTTGGATACAAGTAGCTTCAGATTATGTTGGATCTAGTGGATTTGTATTAGGTGTTGATCAGAGAGAGATTAAGTATGATAATAAAAATGTTAAGAGCTTAATTTCAGACATATATGACCCAGAAATTCATAATACAATAACAAATTATTTACCAAAAAAGGCAGACATAATTTTATCAGATATATCACAAAATATTAGTGGAATATGGGATTTAGATCATTTTAAACAAATTGATTTAACCAAAAGAATAATATCATTCTTCCCACAGATAATGAGAAATCATGGAACAGCTATATTAAAAGTATTTACTGGAGTAGAAGTGGAGAAATTAATATCAAGACTTAAAACTGGATTCAAAAAAGTGGAAATTGTAAAACCGCAAGCAAGTCGATCAAGTAGCAGTGAATTATATTTAGTATGTTTAAATTATAATAGCAAAGTCATAGAATATTTGAAGATGATAGAAGTAGAGAAAACTAAATAGATAGAGCTTTTATTACTTTCTTAAATTCTTGAATTGTACAATTTGTTTTAATTCCATTTGGATTAAATATAGTCCGTGATGCTTGATATCCATTACCTCGTAGATTATCAATTATTTTATCTAAAGGCGGACAAATAACTTTAAGTTTATGCGTTATATCATGAACTACGAAATATGTAGGTTCATCAATACACTCATCTAACCCCATAATCATTAATTTAACACAATCGTGCATTTCCCATTCTTCAAAATTTTGTACGGCTTGTTTGATTATTTTTTTATCACTTAATTCTCCAACCCATAAAGGTCCAGAATAATTCATGTTAATATTACAATATTCACAATTAATAATAGAGTTTATATTTATTAATCTATGACCACATGTAGAACAATGATTTATATAACCTAATTTGAGTAAAGTTTGATTAGCGTGTTTTATTCCAAATTTAATATTTACATATGTTCGAACGTAATGTTTATTGAAATGTGAGAATAATGGATATATTCCTATATCCAATTTTGCCGCCGCAGAAGCTATTGAACCAACGAGTAATCTAACAGCTAATTCATGACAATATTCAGTTTTTAATGATTTACCACCATATTTCCTTTTAGATACAGTAGGATAGATACCACATAACACAGCAGTATCTGTAGCAGTTATAGACAGTAAACCATTATTTTGTAATGATCTTAACGCAATATCTATATAACGGCTTGGAGAACCAAAAGGGTCTAAATCCAATATGTTAAATTTTGTTTCTGAAGACGAATGAGAAATTAGGAACTGTTCAACTTCTTGTAAACTAAATTTACATTTATTATTTACATTATTAATTTTAGAAGACTTACAAGCTAAATCAATTGCTAATTTATTAAAATCATTCATATATACTGTTTCAATTTTCGGTATTTCTACAGCAACTCTTAATCCTCTAGATCCGACTCCAGATAAACAATCAGCAAATGTAAGTACATTATCATTGATTTG
This sequence comes from uncultured archaeon, assembly GCA_937890045.1. The sequence continues at coordinate 914 of CALBXV010000261.1, read as the reverse complement.
AGTAAATGCTTTATAAATTCCAATTGAAATATTGCGATTAAATCTCGCTAATGGGTTAAAAAACGCAGGAAATTTTTGAGGATGATGATTTATGATATTATCTTTAGGTATAAATAATTGGGTTTTTCCTTCCATAATTTTTTCCATATTATTATTCATTCAAATAATATTAATAATAAATAACGAATATAATAATTTTATAATAATATGAACATATAAATTAAACAATTTAAATATCTTAAACATAATAGAAAATAAGATTAAATGAATTCAAAAAATCAATGTTTACTAATTTTAGGCGAATCTAAAATAGGAAAAAGTACAATATTAAAAAAAATAATTAATAATCTTAGATCTAGAGAATATAGTGTGGGAGGTTTTATTACAAAACCAAAAAAATTACATAAAAATGAATTTGGTTTTGAGATAACAGATCTAACAACATTAAATCAAGTTTATTACGCTTCAAATAATTTCAATATAGGTCCTAAAATAGATCAGGTACGAGTCTCTATTAATGAATTATCTGAATTTTGTAAAAATAAATTATATCCGGCAATTTCAGTATCGGATGTTTTTATTTTAGATAAAATTAGTAAAATGGAATTATGTAGTAGTTCTATAAAAGAATATATTTATAATTTAATATCAATACCAAAACCAGTAATTGGAGTAATAGATTTTTTTATACATGACAAAGTATTAGATCAATTTAGAAAGTCTGTGAGCAATGTTATTGAAGTGACAATTGAAAATCGTGATACATTACCAGATGAAATAACTGAAATTATTATTAAAGAGTGTAATAAATGAATATAAATGCAGGAATTGATGAAGCAGGTAGAGGATGTATAATTGGACCATTATTTATAGCAGGAGTAGCGTTAAATGATTTTCATATAAAAGAATTACAA
>CALBXV010000260.1 GCA_937890045.1 uncultured archaeon | reverse complement strand
TCACTTCAGGTCAAACTGTAATTGATGGTGTTATTTTAGAAGAATATAGAAATACCCAAATTGAAGAACCAGTTGAAAAAAGAGGAATGGATAGTAATTTGTGGGTTTGGAGACAACCTGATTATACAAAGAATTATGTAGTTGCCGCTGACGTAGCCCGTGGTGATGCATCAGACTTTAGTGCATTTCATGTAATAGAAATAGAGAGTATGGAACAAGTAGCAGAATATAAGGGAAAAATACCTACTAAAGATTTTGGTAATTTATGTATGAATACTGCTATGGAATATAACAACGCATTATTAGTTATTGAGAATTCAAGTATTGGTTGGGCTACTATCCAACAAGTTATTGATAGAGAGTATGATAACCTATTTTATACAAGTAAAGATTTACAGTTTGTAGATGTCGCAAGACAAGTAACAAACAGATACAGACATAAAGATAGACAAATGGTCCCGGGGTTTAGTATGACAATGAAAACAAGACCATTGGTAATTGCAAAATTAGAAGAATATTTTAGAGAAAAATCAGTCATAGTTCATTCTAATAGACTGATTGATGAATTATTTGTGTTTATATGGCACAATAACAAGGCCGAAGCACTGGAGGGATATAATGATGACCTTCCAATGAGTTTGGCAATAGGATTGTGGGTAAGAGATACTGCACTTAGATTAAATGCAGAAGGAATTGCCTTACAAAAAACAGTCCTAAATAAAATGTTAGATTATGAACCAGTTTATACTCCTCAAGAGGAAACAGCCGAAGGTTGGGATTGGGAAGTACAAGGTGAAAGAGAAGATCTAACTTGGTTAATAAAATAAGAGGTAAATTATGGCAAGCACAAGTTTAAGAGCAAGACTACAACGATTATTTTCCACAAATGTAATCGTAAGACATGCAGGTGGAAAAACGTTAAAAATAGCTGATACTGATAGAGTACAGTCAATGGAGAGAAATCGTCTTGTAGATAGATGGTCAAGACTTCATTCTAATTTAACAACTGGTGGGTATGGACACGCACAGGCAATTAGTTTTCAGGCACAGAGGTTGGCCCTATTTAGAGATTATGAAGAAATGGATAGTGATGCTATTATATCAAGCGCACTTGATATTTATGCAGATGAATCCACTATGAAATCAGAATATGGACAAGTATTAGAGATTCGTTCTGAAAATGAAAATATCCATGATATTCTACATAATCTTTTTTATGATATATTAAATATAGAATTTAATTTATGGCCGTGGGTTCGTAACCTATGTAAATATGGGGATTTTTATCTTTATTTAGACATTAAAGAAAAATATGGTATTACAAATGTAGTTCCACTTTCAGCATATGATGTTACTCGTATTGAAGGTGAGGATCCAGAAAATCCATATTTGGTTCAGTTTATGGTTGAAGAAGGTGATACAAGACATAGTGGTCATATGTCTACAAATAAAGAATTAGAAAATTTTGAAATAGCACATTTTAGATTACTTTCAGATGCAAACTTTATACCATATGGAAAAGGTATGATTGAAGGAGCCCGTAAGATTTGGAAACAATTATCTCTTATGGAAGATGCTATGTTGATTCATAGAATTATGAGAGCACCAGAAAAAAGAGTTTTCAAGATTGATATTGGAAATATTCCACCAGCAGAAGTTGAAAACTTTATGCAGAAGATTATTAATAAGATGAAAAAGGCACCAGTAATTGACCAAAATACAGGTGATTATAATTTAAAATATAATATCCAAAATCTTACAGAAGATTTCTTCTTACCAGTTCGTGGAGGAGATAGTGGAACTCAAATTGATAGTCTTGCGGGACTGACATATGAGGCCGTTGAAGATATTGAATATTTAAGAAATAAATTAATGGCGGCATTAAAAATTCCAAAGGCGTTTTTAGGGTACGAAGAAAATGTTGGTAGTAAAGCAACGTTAGCAGCAGAAGATGTTCGGTTTGCAAGAACGATTGAAAGACTTCAAAGAATTGTAACCAGTGAATTAACAAAGATTGCAATAGTTCATCTATATGCACAAGGATATACAGATGCAGACCTTGTTAATTTTGAATTGGCATTAAAGAATCCATCTACAATATATGAAGAAGAAAGAATTGAATTGTGGAATAATAAACAAAGTCTTGCTTCAAGTATAATGGACGCTAAAATAGCCGATACAGAATGGATTTATGATAATATTTTTAAGTTTACTGAAGAAGATAAGAAAGAGATAAGACTTGGACTTATCAAAGACCAAAAACGGAAGTTTAGATGGTCTCAGATTGAAATGGAAGGCAATGACCCAGTTCAGAGTGAAGAAGCAGTCGGAACACAAGGAGCAATGATGGATGCAGGTGGAGCTGAGGGTGGAATGCCAGGAGTACCTGGAGCACAACCACCTGGAGCAAGACAACAAGGAAGAACTGGTAAAGAATTAGACATAAAGATACCAGAAGATGGTTGGCCAGGAAGTGGTCGTCCAAAAGAGGGACCTAAACACGGAAAAGACTCAAGTATAAGGGGTCGTGATCCACTCGGAGCCCATGATAAACGAAAAGGTGGTAGTGGAAGTCCAAAATATGGAGTTGCGTTGGCACATTATGACGCATTAAAGAAAAGTTTAGGAAAAGTAGGTCGTGAAGATAGAAAAATACTCTATGAAACGACTGATGTGGAAGAAGAATATAAAAACGAAGTATCATCGTCTTTAAGTGATACTTAAACGACTAATTATTAGAAGTTTTTATATTTATAGA
>CALBXV010000259.1 GCA_937890045.1 uncultured archaeon | reverse complement strand
TAGAGAAGATTATGTTTGAGGCATCTTTGGAGAAAGGATCTGTCGTAGAAGGACATATATACAAATGCAAGGGGTCAACAGCTTTTATCATGACCTCACCCTTACCATAATCAGAGGTGGGATCGTGATAAACCATTAGGCATCCCATCCCCTTTACATAATAATCATCAATTGCTTCCTTTAGTTCGTTATTTGCTGTTGAATGATCCCATATCCAGCTCATCAAATCAGACATTAAAGCACCTGTTTTAACGTCACTTCCCTCTCTTCCTGTTGATTGGAACCTGGGAGCATTCGCGGTTAGCATGGCTTTCGCCTGCTCAACCGCTGGGTACACTACATTAACGACCAAAGGCTCTTGCGCCCTAGATCTAAGTGCGTCAATCTGTGCCTTTGTCCACTGTAGTCCGTTTCTAAATTCGTTATCTTCGGTAGCGGTTCGAGCCCACTTTGAACGAACAGAAGAATACTCCCGCAGGAGCTCTTCTGATGTTTTTACCTCTGGATTCTTACTTGGCATGGTATTATGGTATATTACCTAAAGGCAAATTTAGGCATAAAGTTTCATGAAATCATCCAGTCGGCAGATTTTTTTCTATAACTTGTAGGGGAGTGATGCTCTTTTTGTGCAATTTTGCCGTGATGAGGTATATAATTATTCTTCGTAGCGTAGTATAAGCCATCTAAAAGGTCATCATGCTTCCCTCTGGGGAACATAAGTAGCTCATCTTCCAGTTCTGACATGTTATCCAGAAGATATATCTTTTTCTGTGCAAACCACGGCTGCATAGTCTCCAATCTTAAGGATTTGCTGGTTCTCGGACTCTCCTTTATCTCAAGGCCTGGGATGAATAATCCCTCTTCTTCAGCCTTTGCACGCAAGTATTCCCTGAGCATTTCCTGATAGCCAACAGACTCTATTCTTGTCTTTGCTGGCTTATACTTTTTAAAGTATTCTATGATACTATCTGCCAGTGCCATAGGTGTTGACCGCTTCCTAAAGTAGGGAAGAACGTACTTATTGTTCTTAGAATCAACCGCTACAGAGACAATCGTGGAATAATCAGCATATTTCTTTACAGAACTCGCTGGATCAACCCCCATAAAGATATTTACTGGTTCATAGCGTCCTGACTCAAATTCCATATGCGGTTCGTCATCTACCCACTTTAACTCGCCCTTATAGTGCTGGATATAAGCTTCTTTGAACATTTGATCCTCATCACCGATAATCTCACACTGATATTCCCGATAAAACGAGGATACTCTACCAATTGAGTCAAGAGACTTCTTTTCAGCTAATAATTTCTCTTCTGACCACATCTCGGGCCAGAGGGCAGTTCCATCATCCTGTAAAGCTTTATACCTACTTGCATCCCATCCATCTGTAGCCATGAGGGTTTCCACCATGCATCTCTGGTGCTGGGGAGTTCCTATAACAGCTAATC
>CALBXV010000258.1 GCA_937890045.1 uncultured archaeon | reverse complement strand
GTATTAGCGTTTGTATTTGTTGCAGTGCTAGTATTTGTATTAACATTGGTATTAGCATTAGTGTTTGTTGCCGTGCTTGTACTAGTATTGGTGTTAGTATTTGCGTTGGTATTCGTGTTGGTATTTGCATTGGTGTTAGTTGCAGTGCTCGTACTCGTGCTAGTGCTCGTATTGGTGTTGGTATTGGTATTTGCGTTGGTATTGGTGTTGGTGTTGGTATTGGTGTTGGTGTTATTTGTTGTGGTGGTATTTGTTGTTTCTAAACTCTCACAAAACTCCTCACCCTGCGTACAGTCGCCAGTCTGATCCGCCTGTACAGTATTACCAAGCGTTAATAATATTAAAGCTCCGAATATGGCTAATTTTTTCATGGTTCTCCATCAAGGTTTTTCCTTGTTTAAAAATTGATGTAATTAGTTATAAGAGAAACAAACAGATATGCCCACATCAAATACCATATTCCGAATAATCCTAACCTGATTGTTTGTTTCATATATACTATTTATAAAAAAAGGCGTGTCAAACACGCCCTTTTCTTGTATAAAGTCAATTTATTTTAAGGAATTATTCTCCTTGGTATAAAGTCCATACGCCATAAATTAATGCTGGCCATGCTAAAAACTTGACTATAGGAGTTGCAACTAATACCATTACACTTATTGCAATGATGGTAGCGCCATCCCATGATGTTCTTTCGGCCATTCTGGCCTTAATCCAATCGGTCATCTTTTTCATATTTCTTTCCTCTTTCTAGTTTGAAAAAATCCAATAACTAATTTGATAACAACTTGATATGGAATATACAACCAGCTGGAAAACTTATAATCTCTATTTTCCATATACTCTTTTGTACACCATTTCTTTTGAATGTTATCAATATATCTACCCTTATATCTAAGAACAGCGTGGCCGTTCCCTCTTACTTTACAATGACAAATTTTACTTTCTCTCGTAAGTAAACTGAGTAGAAATTTCTCCCACTTTCTATCCTTTAAATTGAATAGAAGGGTTAATGAATAATCTTCGCAATCTCCATTATATGGTTCATGGTTCATAACATACCAAGCATCGCGAGAACCATACTGATCTCTATCGTATTGATACTTGAACTTTTTATTAAATTCTTCTAAAAATTCCATTAGTCTTTTATTATAGTAAATTTAGTTGTAATTACATACTTTCTATTTGGATTAACCATGACATTCATTCTAGTCATTGTATCTTGATTTAATAAAACATCTGTAGACATATCACTTCTGTCATCTAATCCAAATTGAACATCTTCATAAACTGTTCCGGCAAAGTCAACATCTAATTCAATTATAGGTCTTTTTTCTTCTCCACCACCAGTACGCAGTTCACTATAATCAACAATTCTTTTAGATATTCTTTTTCCACGCAATTTAAAACTAATTTTCTTACCAGCTATTTTTACATCTTCAGCATGTAAAACTGCTCTTCCTGAATTCCCTGTATCAAATTTAGCAACTAATTCTCCAAAAGGTTTTACATTTACAACCTCAAAATAACCACATTGTGTCGGAACGGATATTCTATTATCTGGATCAGCATAATATTTAACAAGAGTTTTTACTATATTTTCCTTAGTAGCATCTTCAATACCTCTAGTGCCTGGCGAATGATTAACTTCAAGAATATAAGGTGGCTCTTTTTCTATATTCTCTGAAGGAATAAAATCTACTGCAGTCCATGAACCATCTATTGCTTTTGATGCTAACAAACTTTGTTCCATTTCTAATTCTGTTAATTTATATTCTTTAACTTTCGCACCTTGAGATACATTTGAACGAAAATCTCCTTCTATTACATCTCTCCGCATAGCACCTAAGATTTTTCCTTCGAGCACTATCACGCGCACATCATAAGGTGTTTTAATATATTCTTGAATCAATAAATCTGTATTTTTGTCTTGAGCATAAAGTAATTGAACTAAGGATTCTAATGAGCGTTCTGATTCAACAAACAAAACACCAACACCTTTTGATCCTTCCAATGTTTTCATTATGATTGGAAACTCACTATCTAATGTTGTTAATGCTTCTCCTACGCCATCTTTATTTGGTATAAGAACTGTATTAGGCTGTGTCAAACCAAAATCTTTTAATTTTAAATAAGTCCTATATTTGTCAGAAGCTAATTCTATAGTATTTCTAGAATTGACCATACATATCCCAATCTTTTCTAATTGAGAAATCATGTCTGACCAACTCTTTTTTATTGTAACTGATCTACGAACAAATGCTACTGTATTAAGAGAACTTATTTCAAATCCTTTTTTATCATCTACATTATGAATAAAGAATGCATTATCTTCATATCTAATGTAAGCAGTTGGATATGCTACATAAACTTCATGGCCAGAGGCCTTTGCTTCATCTACAAATCTTTGAGCCGTATGGAAAAGTCCACCTTTTGTGGGTTCACCAGAAATAACTAAAACACGATATTTTTCATCTTTAGCTTCTGTTATAAATGATTTAAATTTTTCCACTAGTCTTCTTTCTTCCCTATAACTTGATTAATATAATCATTATCAGTATATATTCTTGCATCTTGTCTATTTTCAAGTGCTTCTATTCTTTCCATCATCAAAGGATAATCTCTTTCAAACCTTGATTGTTTTTTCATCAAAGTAATATCATATTTTTTAGCTATGTATTCTAAAAACTGATCTATACGATTTTGAAAATATATTCCAACCTTCGTACTTGCATACCATTCATAAACTTGACTACTAAGGACAGTTGCAACAATACTTTTAATTAAAAACCAATACATAAGATGTATTTATGTATCTAATTCTTGCTGGGTTATAAAGCCTCTGCTATTTTCTAAATGTAAAATATAATCATTTATATTATGATCTGATACTAAATCAAATCTGCCTTTAAATATAGTCTTAATTAAACTCCAACCCTTGTCGCGAATTCTTTCAGAACTCCAACGACCAAGATTAGTCACCTCTCCTTTTGATGTAATATAATTACATTTTCCTGAATGTCTCCAACGAAAAAATGTTGGGACACAAGGAACAACATCATTATTATTAACGAATCTTTGATGATTCAAGTGCTTGTCGCACCATGCTCTAAATTTAGGACCGCCTGCCCTAGGTGAGCCATAAGTATACAATGTGTCTACATCATACCCACCTTTGAATTCTAATCTCTGTGCTAATATAGTGACCATTGCACCACCCAATGAATGACCGCAACACCAAATCTTTTTAGCTAGTCCTCTCCTTGCTAATATTGATTCAACGTCATCATAAATTTTATCTACTTCTTCTTTGAAACCTTGATGAATTTTATTCCCTGTAACTGAATCCGCCTGAAAGACTTGTAAATCAGCATAAATATCGTTCATATCACCAGGTTGAGTTCCTCTACATGCTATAATTAAATCTGTTTTGTTGTAAAAAACATATGCTTGTGCACCATCAATATTAACAAATTCGGTTTTAGGAAAACCTTCTACTTTTGCTGCTGTTCGTGCTTCGTCTGGATTTAAATATGCGTATTTAGAAAACTTCGCGAATACTAATCTTCGTTGTTTCTCGTGCTCAAATTCTATCATTTAGCGTTCCCAATGTTGTACTTAGCGACTAAATTCCACTCAGGTTTTTCCTTGTGTGGTAATACTTTAATCTGACTCATTGGGGCTAATGGTGTTGATGATTGTTCTTCATCTAATATTGAGAGTAAATCCCATTCTTCTAATAATCTAGCAATTGCGTTTCTTCTGGCTAAATCATTTTCTGTGATTGATGATTCTTTACCGTCTAACGCGAACAACTCCTTAAAATGAACCAGATAATACTTACCTCGTTTGTGTAGTATGTGACATGACTGATATAAAGTTTTGTCCTTTCGCGATGCCACACCAATTCTTGTTAATGTTTCTCTAATTTTTAGAAAATCGTCATTTTCCTTAAATGAAATTTCTAACATATCTTCTATGCCATAACTCATTTCACTCCACCTTTATTCATTTTTTTCCTGAGAATATTAATTTCCTGATCTGATAATATCGTTAAATATTCTTCTGCTTTTTCTCTAGATATTGAGTAATATTTCATAACGACTCTTAGATCATCAATTTGTGTAGGTTTGATCCATTTGGCAAACCTTTTTCTTTTTCTAATTGTATTTAGTAAATAGTGATATTGTAAACGATTCGAAACCTCAAATCTACGATTCATTTCATTAGCGTATAGAATACAATCTTGATAATATGCGAGTGCACGGTTGACAAGAAAGGGTTCATACTCTGACTCATTCAAGTCATGCATGATGTCTTTTTTAGTGTAAGTTATGGATTTAACAAAATCAAACGGATTCATCTTCTACCAACTTTTCAAAATCTTCTACATGGTCAGGCATTCGTAGAGGAACTTCCATGAACTCCCATGGAAATACAATCCATGAACCATCATGTTCGTTAGCGTAAGATACATTGAATTTATTTTCTTTTCCGAAAAGACAAAAGCCTTGAAGGTTATCTGCAGAGTAATGTGTTAGATATCGTATGACTCCTGCCATTGTTTTTCCAGTATCATAGATATCATCTACAATAAGCATTTTCTCTGGGTGTGGTCCTGCCTTAATCATATAAGGTTGATCATCTTTTCCGTCTCTTGTTTGAAATCCTACTATTGACATAGGTACTTCAAATACATTTGATATATGAACCGCCATGGGCAAGCTACCTCGATAGATACCAACTACATGATCAAATTCAAAATCTCTAATCTGATGTATATCAGCTTCGTAATCACTCCAAGTATAATATGTTTTATCGTCTTTAGTAAACATATACTATTACCCCAATAATAATAAGTATGAGCATTGGTCCGATAATTATTAAAAAATCTAATGGCTTCATACATCTAACCTCACCGGCCAATATTCAGGAACTTTTTCTGGTGCCCTTTGTCTTGGCAACCAATATTTTGTAAATTCTTCATAATTATTAATATTTGATAAACCTGTTTCATCATGTGGTTTAATAATTCTTCTATTTAATTCGTCCATGAAATGTTGTACAGTATTTGTAACCCAATACCAAACTAATAATCTATAAGCATCTTCTCCACCAGGTCTAATAAATTTTCTTTCTTTATCTTTATTATGAACTGACCATTTAGTAGATTCATCAATAATTTGTTCTATAGTTGTTATATTATACTCAGCAAACGCTTCTCTATGATCATTTAAAATATCTTCTATTACAGGTGCTAAATCATTTTGAACAATATCTTGTAATAGTTTCTTTGATCTAAATGGAGCTTCTAATGTAATTTGTTTATAATTCTTATCTCTATATCTTGAAAAAAACCAAGATGAAGCATGTGAACTAGAATCATAAGATAGGTTATCTATGAAATTAAAGTACTTAGGAGACACTATGAACGGCATGAGAGCATTTGGATTGCCTACGCCTAGTAAGTGTATGTTCTTTCTTAATGAATCTGGCACTTGATACTCTCTTGAAGCATATATCATTTCCATCCTATGAGCAAAGTGATTACCATTACATTGTGAACCAAGTGATATACCTGTGCACATTGTTTCTACTTCTTCATCATCTAATCCATCACAAATAACTTCAATGTATTTTCTCCACGAGTCAACATCTTGCCCTTGTGAAATTAACATGATTTTAGCTCTTGAGTTTTCTTTTTTAAATACTTCTATTTGTCTTTTGACATTATCTCTAGTCGCTATTGCTGTCTTTTCTAAATCTTCTCTAACAAATCTTCTACCAACAGTAGAAGCTTTCATAGAATTACCACCTGTGAGAGTTAAATCATACTCACAAGGTATTTCATCAAAAATCATAGCTACATCACAATACTTAGCTTGATGATGATAAATCTTATCTTTTACTGTATCAGTAATTCCACTTTTCATTCTAGCTAATTGTAATCCACCTGAATCAGCAAATATTCTGTGCCAGCTATGACTCATAGTTTCGTTCATAGTTACACCATGCGTTCTTTCAGTATGAGCATTAAAAAGTATAGACATATTCTGATTGTCATATTTCTCATTCATGTCTATAATCTTTTGATTCATATGATGAATATAAGGAGCCGCAACTTTGGGATTGTAATAAAGATCATCTATTCCCATAGTCAGTCCTGAGATTACATATTCAAATTTCATTGACCGACCACCGCTGTAATTAAATTCTTTAACAATAATAATAAACCAAAAGAGTTTAACATAATTAATGATCTATCTTCCCATATTGCTGCGACTACTAACCAACCAGCAACTCCAGTAATTGAGAAAATTAAATCATATAATTGTAATCCTTCTACCCCTCTCATTGACATTGCAACAAGAATAAAGACACTAGATACCCATTTAATATACCAATCTGGAGTATATTTAGGTGTGGCCGATTTAAACCATCTGTTGGAATTCTTTAATTCTTCTGGACTAGGATTTTGAGTCATTTTGTCGCTAACACCATAAATTCATTTCTAAGTTTTGAAATATCATAAAATCCACCGCCAAGTTTTGAAGTTGTCATACCAGAATTCTGGTCATGTATTCCTCTTGACTTAACGCATAAATGTTCTGCTTGCATTAAAACAGCAATGTCTGATGTTCCTAAAATATATTCTAAAGCATAGAATATCTGTTCATTTAATCTCTCTTGTACTTGTGGTCTTCTAGCAAAGAAGTTTACAATTCTATTCAATTTTGATAATCCAACTACTTTACCATTTGGAATATAACCTATTTGAGCTAGACCATGAAAATTTACAAAATGATGTTCACACATTGAATGAAATGTAATATCTTTTTGTAAAACCATTTGATTGTATCCCATTTTATTATCGAATCTTGTAACGGCAGGAAATCTTTCATAATCCATTCCTGCACAAAGTTCATCAACATACATTTTCCCGACTCTTGCCGCTGTATCTTTAATTGAATCATCTGTTGTATCAAGTCCAAGAACTTCAATAATCGTTCTCATATTAGCTCTAATTAAATCTATCTTTTCATCACGACCCAATTTGACCTCAACTATAGGTGTTTCTACACCTTTTTTAATAAGATATCTTTTAACTTGATATCCTAATTTTCTATCCGTTTTCATTATTCATCATACCCTAATTCTTCATTCTATCTAAATCAACATACCTTGGAGTTTTTTCCAATGCATAAATTATATCTGTATCTTCATCTCCTCTATAACCACCGTTATAGATTTGATACATGACTTCTTCTAACCAAGGAGCATCCCATGGAGCTTCTTTCCAATAAGTATCTCTATTATGTTCTACTAGATTATTCTCTAATGCTACCCATTTTCTAAAACAAGCTTTACATTGTCCACAATGTTGTTCTTCACCTTCATAGCAAGAATATGAATCTAACAAGTATTGTGGTAGATTACCCTTTTCTAAATATTCTTCAACTAAATCTGTTTTTGTTCTATCTTTGAAAGGAGAACTAACTGTAAATCTTCTTTCTTCTGTCCAATGTTGTTTCTGCCACATATGGTTCAATAATGTTTCCATATGATAATAAAATATTTCGTCTTTATCAAAAGACCTATCTCCATTTACAGAACCCAACCATATTGTTTCTCCATAATGAGAAGCCAACAATACTAAATGAGCATTTCTATTTGGAACAATTGCATCATCTCTTTCATATCTACCCAAATCTAATTCTCTATCAAGATAAATTAATTCTTCAAACTCGCTTATTAAATTAGGAAAAGTTTCTCGTTCACGATCATCATAAGTAGAATTCATACATACATTAAGTAAAATATCTGGTTTCAATAAAGCGTTAATCATTAAACTATCCATTCCACCACTAAACAAAAGAACTGATTTTCCTCTAACTTGTTCTTTACCCTTTGTAATCATTTCTGCCATGTTATCTTCCTATCTCATTTCCCCAAATATAACAATGAACTCTGGCAGCTACATTCCAACCTCTATCCATTGTTTCTTCTGCTATTCTTGCTACATGATCTTTATTCTGACTTTCTTCTGTAGCTCCTACTGGCATTATCCATATTGGATATACTACACCAGCGTCTCTAAACTGATTAACTGCATTTTCTATTTCACACCAACTTGTAAGACTTCCATTACAAACAAATTTTAATTGTCCTTGTGGATCTTTAGAACCTTGATACTGTTTCGGTATTCCACAAGCATCTTGATATTCTTTTACAATGTCAGGACATATTCTATCTTTCTCTCCACTTGTACTCCATATCTTTGGACTTACTGAAAAGAAATATTCTGTTTCTTGACTGATACTGTCGTGCAAGATAGTTGTATATAGTTCATCTATAATTTTTCTTGTCCCATTAGTTTCAAAAGTAATATTTGTAATATTATTTTTCCATGTTGGTCCATAAAATCCATGTTCTGTTTTAAATAATTCTTTTATTTCTGTAATAACCTGAACAATATTCTTTTGTGCAGCTTTCATCATTGGCTCACCACCTGTAAAAGCTATATGAGTTTTATTATCATACATCAACTGATGTAATTCATTTGCGACTTCTTCTGGAGTTCCTTTTCTTTGAAGTTTAGCAAATCTTTTTGACCAAGAATAAGAACTATCGCATCCATAAGGAAATACAGGTAATTGTTCTGGCACTGTAATATCTTTTAGATCAATTTCTTGATAAGGTAATACATAAGTTGAAGGATCTGTTGGATCTTTTTGTCCAAATCCATTACAATTTAAATTACAACCAAACATTCTCAACCATACAGTTGGAACTCCTGTGTAAACACCTTCCCCTTGAATACTTCTAAATATTTCTGAATATAACATTATGCTGTCGCTATATCTCCTGATAAAATTTCTTTGTTAAGTTCAACTAAGGTTTCAAAATCAAGTCTATCGCGATTTTCAAATGGATAATATATAGCACTGTTCTTCTCTGCTTCTATATGTTCACTACTAATAATCCAACATCTACCTTGATATTTTTCTTGAAGAACTGAATCAACATATTCTCCAGTCCATTCAGCCAAACCTTCACTACTAATTAATGGAAATGTTTGTAATTTACAATGGCCATCTTTTGTTAATCTTTGAAAATCTGGAACTAAAGGATCATCAGATTGAAGAATTACTGTATGGTCAAACCATTCTTGTAATTGTCTTTTAACATCTTTCAGTCCACCAAAGTCAACTACAAATCCTTGTTTATCTAAATGTTTACACCCAAATACAAATTTGAATGATCTACAATATCCATGTAGTAAATAACAATCTGTATCTGATTTCCAATTACGATAAGCGCATGGACCTATCTCTTTAAAATATTTTGTTGATTGATAAATCATTTGATCTTACACTCCATCATTAATTCAGTTAAACATGCTACCATGTTTACTTCTTGGTCAGCAACAAACGCTGACTTATATGTATAATCACTTAAAATAATAATGGCCTGTGGAACACTAGTGTTCTCAAATTTTGTAAAAAAGCTATCATATATTTTTCTGTAAATTGTTTGTGGATCATTATGAATGTTCAATGCGACCCACTTTCTCATTTTAGAGAATTCTTTCTCTTTGATAAAGCTTAACAGTTCGTTTAAACTTTCATCATCTAAATTGGCGAGAATACCACTGTCTATCTTTCCCGAAGCTGAGTACTTCTGAATCTCGTTGAGCATTCTACGAAAGTCAGGAAAGAATTTATTGACTACTTCTACAACTACTTTCTCGTTATAATCTACCTTTTCATCAGTAAGTATCTGCAGTATTCTCTGAAAAATTCCTGTGGCTATCTGTGGTTTTTGACTAGCCTGTATTGTAAAATCTATAACACTACATCTTGAATGTAATGGTTGTATGATTCTGTTCTTGTAATTACAAGTAAAAATAAACCTACAATTCTTTGAGAATTCTTCTATGAATCCTCTAAGTGCAGGTTGTGTTGATTGTGGGTTAAGATAATCAGCTTCATCTAAGATAACAATCTTTGGGCCGCCATCTACCGTAAGCGACACAGTAGAAGCAAACTGTTTTATCTTAACCCTAAGTGTATCAATGTTTCGTTCTTCTGAACCATTGATAAGAACAAAGTCTGCCCCTAACTCATTGCATAATGCTTTAGCTACTGTTGTCTTACCGACACCAGAAGTTCCACATAACAATAAATTTGGGATTTCTTTGTTGGCTACAAAGTCTAGAAATATTTTCTTCGTTTCTTGCGGAAGAATACAATCATCAATATGCCTAGGCCGATATTTCTCAACCCATAAAAATTCTTCTCTCATGCTTTCTACTCATTGTAGTTAGAATCAGGTTCTAAAGCGATGAAGTATTCTACTGGATATTTCCTATTTGTAAAATGTGCAATACCCTTAGAAGATACAAACGCTGTATAATCTCCAGGAATTAGTTTGATGTTTTCCATTCTAAGAAACATTTCGTATGTAGAGCCATTACCTTGAGCTACTGTTTTACTAAAGATGTTAGAAGTTGCATTCTTCTTATCTAAAACAGTTAAAACAACTGTATTTCCGTCACTAGTCAATACCATGTCTGGCAATGATAATACAGATGATGCCTTGAGTAACGAGTCTAAAACACCTTCATCTAAATCAAAACTGATTTCAGGATCAGGCATGTTTATCTCTTTTTGTGGAGATATAACCATTTGTGGATCTGCATAATAATATGTTACATTATTATCTCCTTCTGCCACGATTACTTTCTCTGCATTGAACTCAAAAGTTGGAGTATCAAATAAAGATATAGCTCCTAGATATTCTGATAAATCATAAATTGAATGTTCTTTATCAAAAACTTCTGGAACTATTGCCTTTGCATAAATGTTTTTCATGGCTGATACTGTTTTAAGTTCGTTTCCGGCCTTAACAGTCAACCCTGAATTGATTGATGAAAAATTTCTTAGTATATCAAGAGTTTCATTACTAATGTTCATTGGTTTCACTTTCCTCATTATTTAAATTGTGCACATGAAGTGCGATGATGCCATAATGTAAAACTTTCAATAGATCGTTTTTATCATAGCCATTTTTCTTTCCGTATCTCTGTGCATATTTGAGAATGTTCCCTAGAGAAAATCCCATTCCATGTCCAGAATCTACGATAAATTCTGTTGCTTGAAATTTGTTTTTGTTGTAATGCTGATGATATGTTTCATCAATATACTTTTTTAGCTCTGCTAAAATTTCACCTTCACTAAACTTATAAATCAAACTCATACTATTATTATAACAGCAATTGCTGTATTGTCAAGTTGTTTATACCCCGAATGTTTTTTCTAAATTCGTTTTTTGATTATCTACAAAATGTTGTAATCTTGCACAAGCAATATCAAAATATTCTTCTTCTTTTTCAATTCCTATAAAATAAAATCCTTCTGCCAATGCAGCTACACCTGTTGAACCAGAACCCATAAATGGATCCAATACAATTCTATCTTTAGGTGTTACTAATCTACACAAATATTTCATTAATTCTACTGGCTTAACTGTTGGATGATGATTTTTAGATGGTGTAGTATCGTCTGTCCATTCACCTGCCTTATTCCATCTTTGTGGTGCACCATCTGGTAAATGATCTAAGCCTTCATTTCTTTCTGATCGTGAAGTTTTAGCGCAATAGAAATATCTAGCTGCTGATCCTTTATCACGATAGTCCGGTGTTTCCTTGCCATCTCTTTTGAGATTGCCTATTCTTGTGATTTTTGTAATTGGAAATCCTTCTGTAGCTTCTTCACTTCCGTCATGTATTATATTTGATGGAAATCTGCCGTCTGACTCTGAATCAGTTTCTACCCTAGATTCATCAATATTAATTCCACCTGTGCCATGCTTTAATACATTCTCTACTACTGTTCCCTTAAAAGGTTTCCTTGCCATAACGATTGGTTCGTGTGCAGGCTTGAGTGCTGTACCCCAACCTTTATATTCCTCTACTTTCTTACCTATGTTATGTGATTTAGGAAACCCACTTCCATATATCCACATAATCTGATCTCTTATATCAAATCCAGCATCTTCAATAGGAATAACTCCTCTATGATAAGTTCGCGATCCAAAAAATGAGAGTAAATGAGCTCCAGGTTTTAATGTATTATAAACTTGTTTCCATAATTCTTTACTTGGAACATCATAATCCCACTTCTTACCCATAAAAGATAATCCATAAGGCGGGTCTGTTACACAAGCATCTATACCAGTTAATTCTGATAAAACCTCTTCACAATCACCACAATATAAAATTGCGTTTCCTATAACTTTCTTTTTCACCTTACTATCGGCTCCAATTCATCTTGTAATTTTTCTGATTCAGATTTTCTATCATATTTTGTCTTATCTTTATGTGTGCGTGGCTTATGAAATTTATCCATATTCTTTTTTACTGGATTTCTTTTTTTCATTCTTGATACCTATGTATTTTTCCTCTTATCCATCGACCATGACAATTACACTCAAAAGGTTCTGCCATATCTACCTCAGTAGTTTCATAATCAAAAGTAATTTCTTCACCTATCTGTATATCTTTCTTTGCAACAACTAATGCTACTAAACTTGGTTGGGTTTGATTGAGTTGATTCTTGCCTATAAAATTGTTATGTATTCTGATTTCAGTATTTGGATTACAATGATGGTTTATATGACCACCTTCATAACTTTCAATATGTTTATCATCTTTTATTCGTATAGAAGTTCTAGTTGGATATGGAAGATAATTACCTTCTAAATATAATACTATTTCTTCTTTCCTATATTCCTTTTTAGTATAAAGGCCTCGGCCTTTATCACTATCTGTTTCCCTAATTGTAAATTCATTAATCAATCTGAGCCTGTTTCGTGGTGGAGAATAAGAGAGTCGAACTCTTAATTGCTCCGTGCAAGGGAGCCGTGATCCCATTTCACCAATTCCCCAATAATTTTAAAACTTCTTATAACATTGTTGACAAAATTGTGCCTTTGCTGGATAAACTCCATAATCTACTTTAGTAAAAGATGGTCTACCGGCCATACTTTCGGCCTCATACACCACTTCTATTGATGAAATTCTAATACCACATTTCCAGCATTTACCTGGACCAAACTTTTCTGTAAATTCAATTTCAGCCATCATTAATATTCGAATAATACATCCTAATTACAAACACTCTAATTAATGCTGCAATTGTTATACCTGCTGTTGTAAAGATAGAAGTCATCAAAACTGAAAATTCTAATATTTCAAGAGCAATATATAATAATCCTAAATTAAGTGGATAAGTAATTACAAATCCTGTAAAAACTGTTACAAGCGTTTCTTTAATGGCCTCTATCTTCTTCTGGTTCATAATATACCCATTCCATAATTTCTTCAAACATAAGTCTAAAATCTTCTAATTTCAAAAAACTCATGTCTTGTTTTATTTGATGCCGTCTATACACATCATATGCATTTTCTAATTGTTCTTCTGTATATAAAATCATCTAAAATCTCTCAAAACCTGCCAGGGATGGAGTCCTGTCTATCCATAAAGAGTATAAATAAGTGAGCTCTTCGTATGTTGAACTCCTGTCCCGAGGCCGAGGTAGTTAACCCCCTTTTATTAAACTGTTTTCCTCATAATGAAGCCACTAAAAATTGCTGCACCACCTATGAACCCAATACCAATAATAATTGGTATGTCTAACATAGACCATACACCAAGATAAAACATAGATGCAGTGAGATATATTCCCACTGCGATAAAGATGTTTCCTAATATTTTCATGCGTAATACCCCATTGCAAATCCTAAAAATAAAATAAAAAATGTGTAAAAAAATAATTGATAATTATTCATAATTAATCCTCTCT
>CALBXV010000257.1 GCA_937890045.1 uncultured archaeon | reverse complement strand
TTAATTTTAATATTCATTATAACGATAGTAACATTAACCACAATTGAAACAAATAGAACTGAGAAGTATAGAACAAATAAAGATTTAGAAAATAAAGAATTAGCAATAATTTTTGCGTTAATATTTACATTTCATAGTATGTCAGAAGGAATAATAATAGGTTATAATATTCAATTTATTAACGAATTTTCAATAAGTAATCATGGAATACAATCATTAAGTTTTGTATTACATAAAATTGGTGAAGCAATAGCAATAACAACACCATTTTTATTTATAAGAACTATAAAATTAAGAGATATTACTAAAATATTATCCATAATTATTATCCCAATAATTATATTTACATATTTAGGATATCAATTCAATATAGGAAATTTAACAACATATTTATTTGCAATTACATCAGGAGGATTAGTTTATTTAATAATTAAAGTTACTCAGATAATAAAAATCAATAAATATAGAATTAATTATTATTTAGGAGTAATAATAGGAATATTATTTATTTATCTAGCAGGATTTTTACATTCAATAGGATTATAATATTGAATTTAAGAAAAAAAATAATTAAAAAACTATATTAATTTAATTACATAGTTATTGGTTATTAATGAAAAGATATACAAGTAGTTTTTTAATAGTGTCAATATTAATTATAATATTAATAATAATATTAAACAATAATAACAGTATTAATAATAATACATTTATTTCAGATAAAGAAAAATTATTGCAAAATCCTAGCACGTGGAATGATTGTATAAACGGCGATTATATTTCAGATTCAAATAAAGACACTGTAGAAATAGAAATGTCAGTATATCAGTGGAAATATAGCTACTGCACAATAACAGTCTATAAAAATCAAAAAGTAATAATTAACATACAGAGTTTAGACGTACCGCATGGTATTGCAATAGAAGATTTTCAAATTAATTCATTTATAGCTCCAGATAATATTTCAAAAATAGAATTCATAGCTATTGAAAATGGAGAATTTACATATTATTGCACTGTATTTTGTGGTGAAGGACATGCATTTCATAAAGGAATAATAATTGTCAAATAATATGGGATTTTAAACACTATGAGTAAAAAAACTGGTCACCATGGTATAAAACTAAACTTCAAATATATTATATTAATAGTCATTATAATAACAATATTATTATTTTATTTGTATCCAATAATACAAGAAGATAATAATTCAACTAATTCTGTCACAGTTTATAATTCTACAGAGAATTATACAGATGATGAAGAGTATAAACAGTATTTTATATCAGATGGGAAAGAAAATTCTAACGAATATATTACAGAAATATTAGTAAAGAAAGATATAGGTAAACCAACTGGCATAACAATAGATGATAACAACCATATATGGTTTTCAAATAATCATAAAGGATACATCATAAAATATAATACTGAGATCAACAAATTCACAGAATATAAAATACCATTAGATGAATATGAACAAGATTACGTACAAATTTGGTCCATTGTTAGTAACAATAATAGCATATGGTTTACTGAAGCAGAAAATAATTTAATATTGAGATTTAACACTAAAACATCTGAATTTAGTAAATATAAAATTCCAACACCAGATAGTTTTCCATTACAATTAGCAATAGATAATAATAAAAACATATGGTTTACTGAAACATATGGAAAGAAAATAGGAAAAATAGAAAAATTAACAAATGAAGAATATTCAGATAAAATAATAGAAATTGAGATTCCAGGAGAAATTGACTTACTAGGAGGTTTAGATATAGATAATGACAATAATATATGGTTTAATTTTTTATCAATAAATGGAAATGTAACTAATAGTAAAATAGGACAATTTAATCAAATAAATGAAGAAATAACTATATTCGATGTTCCAAGAAACATAATAGCACCTGTAGGAATAGCGATAGATTCAGAAAATATGATTTGGATAGCAGATCATGGAAGTAATTTTATAGCAAAATTTAATCCAGA
>CALBXV010000256.1 GCA_937890045.1 uncultured archaeon | reverse complement strand
TTTCTTCATTTTAGTCCTTGATTAGATATGTAAACTTAATATGGTTAGGCGAGAAATAAAAAAGCCCCACAAATGCAGGGCTATAGGGGATAGGAGTTATTAAGGTTTGGGATTCGGCTCACCCCACAAAGTTTATTTAAGAAGTACTATTAGGGGTTAGAAAGGAAGCATTGGAGAGGTGGGTTTAATTGTTTAGATAAGGTATATTAATAATTGATTACAGTTATTCTAGTCGCAGATTAGTATAATTAAGAGCTTCATTTATAGGAATAAATAAATTTAGACCTACTTGTGAACCTCCAACTTGATATCCTGCTGTTGATATGCCAACAACAGAGCCATATCCATTAAGTAATGGCCCCCCACTGTTTCCAGGACTAATAGCAACATCAGATTGAATCCAATTATAGCCATCCATTAAGTGCATACCACTAACAATACCACTTGTAACAGTACCACTGAGTTCTTCAGTAAGTGGAGAACCAATTGCAAACACTTTTGTTGTACTTTCTGGGATTCTAGTATCAATATGCATCGGATGTAGTCTTATCCCTTCAATTTTGATAAGTGCTACATCACGCTCTTTAGATACAATGTCAACTAACCCATTTATTGATATACCATTAGATGTAACTATTGTTACATTTTTTGCTTCACCAACAACATGAGAATTTGTAAGAATTAAACTTCCATCACCAATTGCGAATCCAGATCCATGTCCTGATGCAGTCCGAATACTAACAGTAGAATTTTTTGCTTTAGTAATAGATTCTTGTTCTGTTATATAATCATTTTTTTTGTTATCGATGACTAGATTATCATGCACATCAGGAGCTTGATATAAAGATGCAGATTTTTCTACCATTTCTAAAAATTCTTGGCTTGCAATAAGATTATTTGCGGCTCTACTAAAGGACGTAGATAAAAATTCATCTATATCAAGAGCAGTAGAGGATTGTATTGATCCTTGCGTATTCACTGATCCAATTAATTTTTTTCTTGCAGGAGAATAGACTTGCCATTCAACACTCATATTCAAAGAACCATTGATAGACCAATCACCAAAAGCACTGTTTGGTGCACAAAACTCGCATTCTATATCATTAATTTTTGCAGCAACTAAGACCTCTGCACCACTAACATCATATCCTGAAAACAGATCCTCTGTGGAGCCAACTACAGGCCAACCATGTAACTCTAATTCTTCACGAAAAATATCAACTAATTCTTCACTATCCATATAAATAGTTTTGCCAGATTTCCATTTAATATCACCATTCATTTGGGGTATACAAAGCCAACCACCTTTCACACTTCCAATTACAGTCCCTCTTTTAATTTTAGCTGCAACCTTAGTTATAGCAATGGGTTTGATTTTCGTCGGATCAGTTACTGTAATTGCTTGTTCTACTTCGTACTGTTGGACAGTTATAGCTGGTACACAAGCAACAAATAGTATACCCAAAATAGATAGAGCTACTTTCAGATACTGTACGAATCTGTAATGATGTAATATGTTAATATCTTTATTCATTATACTCTTGCAAATATCTTTTATAATTTACAAGCATTTACTAGAATAAGTGTTGAATTATTATTATGTTAGGAAGAGCTAGAGAGGTGGATTATTGTCCAGGGTAATAATAGGAATAAGTTTTTGAAGATGAATTCCCTTTCTTATCATATGCTTCTACTTTAACAGAATAAGTTCCTGCTTCATCCCAAGACCAGAACATATGACTTATTTTATATTGGTCACCTAGACCATAGTAAGCTGTCCCGCTATAAGTAGTTAATATTTGCCCTACAGAAAATTTAACATAATCTACTTCTCTATTATCTCTTACGGTAACTTCAAAGTCAACATAACCTATTGATATTAATAACTCACTATAAGTAAAGTTTGAAATTGTTGGAGCTTCATCATCAAGTGGCAAGAAACTAAAAGTATCTGTTTCTTCACTATAATTTCCAGATTTATCATATGCTGTGACCTTAAATACTTTCGTACCTTCAGATTCGTAATAAGATGGACTCCAATCCCAATCATATGGAGAAGCATTGTCTTTTCCCAAAGACGTAGAGCCAATCCAAGCTTCAACATAGTCAACACCACTTCCATCATCAGATACTAAAGCAGAGAAATCAAAGGTTTCCCATGAATATTCCTGCTCTACAACTCCTAAATAATTATCATCTTTAATTGTGATAGAGCTAATTACTGGAGGCGTTGTATCAGGAGCAACTGCTTCTTTAATCTGCTCACAACCAACAACCAATACTATAAATAATAAAAATTTCTTCATCTAATATAATTTACAAACATCCATTAGAATCAGCGTTGGATTATTTAAATGCTAACTGGGTTAGGAAGGAAGAGCTGGAGAGGTGGGGTTAGGTATTGGTTAGCTAGGGAATTGTTCCATTTAGCCATTCTTCTATATTTGTATACCCATCTTTATCATTAT
>CALBXV010000255.1 GCA_937890045.1 uncultured archaeon | reverse complement strand
AAAAACAATTTATGATGAAGCAGTAGAAGAAATAAGAGCAATCGAAGAACAAGTAAGTCTTAAATACGAACTACCCGCTGATGGGTATGTAGGTTAAGGTATGGCAACGAATCAATATTTTAAAAATTATAATTCTGTACCTCAACAAAATTTAGTTGATAGTTTGACTAATGAAGTTATTAAAATGAGCGGTACAGATGTTTTATATCTGCCTCGGAGAATTGTAAAGAGAGATGAGATTTTAGGTGAGGATTCATCTTCAAAATTTACAATGGCCTATGAGATAGAAATGTATCTTAATACTACGGATGGATTTGGTGGTTCAGGAGATCAGTTAACAAAGTTTGGTTTAGATGTTCAAGATGAAATAGTTTTTACAGTTAACAAAGAAAGATTTAAAGAAGAAGTAGCAGATAGAGCAATTCCAATGGAAGGTGATCTTATATATTTACGAATGAATAAGGGGTTGTTTGACATTAAATTTGTTGAACACGAAAAACCATTTTATTCATTAGGTAAAAATTATGTTTATGAATTAACTTGTGAAAAATTTATGTACAGTAATGAAAAATTTGAAATTCCTGCTGCTCAAGATGGTGCTTTATTTGATGCGATTGAAAGAGATTTTGTACAAACCATAACACTTCAATTGGAGTCTGGTGTAGGTACTTACACGCTTGGAGAATATGTTTATCAGGGTGTTAGTCTTGGAAGTGCAACAGCAAAAGCTTTTGTTGCTAGTTTTAATGAATTCGATAATAAACTTAGTGTTTATGATGAACATGGAACATTCATAGCTGCTAATGGGGATATAAAAGGCGAAGATAGTGGAACAACAAGATTGCTTCAAAGTACTGATCGTCAGGAAAGTTTAAATCTTCCACATTCAGATAATAAAGATTTTGAAACTCAAGGAGATGATATTTTAGACTTTAGTGAAATTGATCCGTGGGCTGAAGGAGAATTATAATGTTTGGAACACATTTCTATAATAAAAATATTAGAAACATCGTTATATTATTTGGGACAGTATTTAATGATATTTCTGTAGAAAGAACTAAATCCGATAATACAAGAGATCAGAAGTTTAAAGTACCAATTTCATACGGCCCAAAAGAAAAGTATTTAGCAAGAGTAGATGCAAGAAAACTTGGAGATGTTGACTATAGTATCGGGATGACTTTACCGAGAATGTCTTTTGAAATTACTTCAATGACATATGATGCTATAAGGAAATTACAAAAAACAAAAAGACATAAAGAACAATTAGAAAATCAGACAGGTGCTACTCATGTAGTAACATCATACACACCTGTACCATATAATTTTGATGTTGAATTAAATGTAATGGTTAAGAATAGTGATGATGGGGCACAGATATTAGAACAAATAATGCCGTTTTTTAGTCCTGACTTTCATGTTACTATTAAGGAATCACTTGTGTTAGGTATTAACAGAGATATACCTATTATAATGAATTCGATAACGACTAGTGATACATATGAGGGTGATATGATAACAAGACGGGCTTTAATACATACTTTAACTTTTACGGTAATGGGTTATGTTTATGGGCCAACCGCAAACATTGGTTTGATTAGAGAGGTTGATGTTAATATTGGAGCGCAAATACCAGACCCCAAAAAAACTGATTTAAATATTCATATAGAACCAAAACCAGAAGATGCTAATCCAGAAGATGATTTTGGTTTCACTACTACTGTAACAGATTTATAAAATGAAAATTTATGAAAAAAGAAAATTTAAAAAAACTAAATGATGTTTTAGATATTGCTGATGAAGTAATTGATACTGATATTGAAGTAGTAAAGGAATTATCTCAGTCACCATCTGTACAAGTAATAACAAATGACTTGACAACAGATTATGATTTTTCAAGAGATCAATATCAGAATTTAATTGAAAAGGGTAATAGCGCCCTTGAAGAACTTTTAACGATTGCAAAAGAGGGTGAACAACCAAGAGCATTTGAAGTTGCAACTCAATTAATAAATTCATTAACAGCAACAACTAAAGAACTTTTGCAATTGCAAAAAACAAAAAGTGAGATTGAGAAAAAAGATAAACCATCAAAGACAGAAAATAATCTTTTTATTGGAAGCACTAAAGAACTGCAAGAGTTATTAGACCAAAAGAAAAAATAATATGGCAGATAACAATTCTTATTTAGGTAATAATCTTTTAAAAGGTTTGGATGTACCGCATAAGTTTAGTAAGAAAGAAATAGAGGAATATATTAAATGTAAAAATGATGTAATTTATTTTTTGGAAAACTATGTGAAGATTGTCCATGTTGATGAAGGACTTGTTCCTTTCAAGATGTATGACTTTCAAAAAAACTTAGTAGACGCTATAACCAAAAATAGAAATGTTATTGTAAAGACAGGTAGGCAGGTTGGTAAAACTACAACTACTATCGGTTGGTTGTTACATTATATTCTTTTTAATCAAGATAAAATTGTTGGTATTCTAGCTAACAAAGCAATCACTGCTCGTGAAATCCTCGGCCGAGTTCAAACATCCTATCAACATCTCCCCAAATTTCTCCAACAAGGTTTAAGAGAATGGAATAAAGGTTCACTAGAACTTGAGAATGGAAGTAAGGTTATTGCTTCTTCTACATCTTCAAGTGCTATTCGTGGATTTTCATTTTCTTGTATTCTCCTAGATGAGTTTGCTCACGTTCAAAGACACATCGCTTCCGAATTCATACGCTCAGTTTATCCTACAATTTCGTCTGGTAAAGAAACCAAAGTTATTATTGTATCTACTCCAAATGGATTTAATTTATTCTATAAATTCTGGAATGATGCTGAGGAAGGAAATAATACATTTTTTCCATTCAAAGTACATTGGTCAAATGTTCCCGGCCGAGATGAAGCATGGCATAAAAGGACTGTAACGACAATCGGTGAAGATTCTTTCAGACAGGAGTATGAAGCAGAGTTTTTGGGCTCCACAAATACTCTGATTTCTACTGAAAGACTGCAAGAAATGTCATATAATGATCCAATTTTTTCTAGAGATGGATTGGATATTTTTGAAGAACCCACAGAAGGTCACACATATAATATAACCGTTGATGTAGCTAGAGGTCAAGGAAATGACTATTCTGCCTTTTGTGTCTTTGATATTACTAAAATTCCGTATAAAATAGTGGCGAAGTATCGTAACAACACTATAGCACCCCTACACTTTCCCAATATTATAAATACTATTGGAAAGAGATATAATTATGCATATATTTTAGTAGAGATAAATGACATTGGTTCACAGGTTGCTGATGTGCTTCACCATGATTTAGAGTATGAACACTTATATTCATGTTCGTGGTATGGAAGGCATGGTCAGCAAATAAGTAGCGGTGCAAAGAAGGATTCTTATTTTGGTGTTAGAACAACTAAATCTATGAAGAAAATAGGTTGTTCAAATTTAAAATCACTAATAGAAGAAAATAAACTTTTATTCAATGACTACGATATTATATCAGAACTAACAACATTTATTTCTAGCGGTGAGTCCTATTCGGGTGAAGAAGGAACACATGATGACTTAGCTATTACGTTAGTATTATTTGCTTGGTTAGTAGATCAACAATATTTTAAAGATTTAAGTAATCAAAATATAAGAGATAATTTATACCAAAACCAATTAAACCAGTTAGAAGATTTGACAACACCCTTTGGTATTATTAATAATGGATTAAACCAAGATAAATTTGAAGTGGATTCTGATGGGACAGTATGGGAAACAGTTTCTTAGGAAAAAAATATACTATTTATTTTTGTTGAAAAATATATTAATATAAAAAATGTAACTAATTGCATATAGGAGAAAACAAATGCCATTTCAAGTATCGCCAGGGGTTAATATTACGGAAACGGATTTAACTACCGTTATTCCTAATGTTGCAACCAGTATTGGTGCAATAGCTGGTTCCTTTCAATGGGGCCCAGTAATGGAAAGAACAATAATTACAAGAGAATCAGAATTACTGAGAGTTTTTGGTAAACCAAATGATGATACAGCACGAACTTGGTTTGTTGCTAGTAATTATCTAGCATACTCTAATAATTTAATTGTTGTTAGAAATGTTTTAGATACAGCACGAAATGCTGTAGTTGGTATGGCGCAAGCTGGTACACCGATCAGAGTAGATAACGGAGAAGGAACGACAAACAGTTATGATGTTAGATATTCCAACATGACTGACCAATTATATGTTGCAAAATATCCAGGCGCATTAGGTAATAGTTTAGCGATTCATGCAATAGATAAACATGGATGGGATGTAGCTGCAGGAAAAGATGCCAATGTAAGAACAACCGAAGAAACGTGGTTTATTAAAAACTTTGATCGAGCTCCAGGCACATCTACAGACGTTGGTAATTCTGGTGGTTCTAATGATGAAATGCACGTTATCATAGTTGATGAAGATGGTCTATGGACAGGTCAACCAGGCGATATTCTGGAAAGACACGCTTTCGTAAGTAAAGCATCTGATGCTAAAAGGATTGATGGTTCTTCCAATTATGTTAAAAATGTTTTAGCAACTCAATCCGCATATTGTTGGTTAGGTGATGTTGAACAATTGACAATAAATTCAGTTGCCGCTGGCGCTGATGCTGGTAGTACAAAAGCAGGAAGTGCATTTAAATTATTTGATAGTGCAACTTTAATAGAAACAACGCCAGGTGGTTCATTAACTGGTGGTACTGTTGGTTCTCAGACTGATGTATTGACTGCTAGTGAATTAGAAATAGGATACGATCTTTACCGTGAACCCTCTGTTGTAGATTTCAATATTATAATGGGTGGTGAAGGTAATACACAAGTTGGTAGGCATATTGTTGATAATATTGCTGACATAAGAAAAGATTGTGTAGCTTGTATTTCTCCAAATATGTCATCTGTTGTTAATGCTGGTACTGCACAAATTGCTAATCTAAAAGCAGACAATATTGCACTTGGTTCTTCAAGTTATGCTATCATGGATAGTGCATATAAATATCAGTACGATCAGTACAATGATGTTTTCCGTTATATTGCTATGAACGGTGACATGGCTGGATTGTGTGCAAGAACAGATTATACCCATGATACATGGTGGAGTCCTGCTGGTTT